>JANYCR010000446.1 GCA_025360185.1 Leptospiraceae bacterium
GGAAAGAGGCAACTAATTCTAGTTTAGAGAAAAGACGCTTTTTTTACTATCTATACTACAAAATCCTCTTTCCGTGCTTGCACTGAGCTTGTCGAATGTGTCGGAAAGGGGCGGCTTCTCCAAATTTACCAGAAGTAAAAAGTCAGGGGATAGGTGAGAAAGTCGTGCAACGCAGAAAAATAAATCAAGTTCTATAAAATCGGGAATAGGTGAGAATTTCTATAAAGTCGGGATAGGTAAGGACAATTCCAACCTCCATTCTACTTGACAAACTAATTCGGCAATATACGCTTACCTTATGAAAACTTTATCGCTTGAAATTCCGGAAGAATTGTTAATCAGTTTTAAAGTTCCAAGACAGCATTGGAAAAATGAATTAAAGAAAGAACTAGCAATTCAGCTTTATCGAGAGGGGTTAATTTCTTTTGGCAATGCACGTCGTTTGGCGGAAATGAGCAAATGGGATTTTCATGATTTGCTAGGACTTCGAAAAATCCCTAGGCAATATGACATAGAAGATTTTGAAGAAGATCTAAAGACAATTCGTAATTTACAATTATAATTTTGATAGTTTCTAATACAACACCTCTCATTAATTTCTACTCCATAGAAAGACTCGATATCCTAGAAAAACTATTTGGCAAGATCGTAATTCCAGAAGCAGTTGCAAAAGAAATCAAAGAGAAAGGGAAAAAGTTTAAAGGTGTCGAAGAAGTGTTACATTCTAACTTTATAGAAATTCAGAAAATAAAAAACGATACATTTTCTAACAATTTAAAAATTGATTTAGACGACGGCGAAGCAGAAGCAATTGTTCTTGCAAAAGAATTAAAGATTCGACTTATTCTACTCGATGAATTATCCGCAAGGTCTCTTTCTAAATATCACGAACTTGATGCGTTAGGCACTATAGGCTGTCTAATTTTAGCGAAAGAGAAGGGAATCATAATTACGATAAAGCCATTTCTCAACGGAATCAGAGAAAAAGGAAATTTCTGGATTAAGGATACATTATATCAAAGTATTATTAGTCGTTATGATTGAATACTTTCAATTCAAATTATATTTTATTCGGATATTCTAAGTTAGCCTTATCCTCTTTCATAAACTCACCTATCCCCAACTTTTCAGTTCTTGTCGAGCTTAATCTATATAAGCCCCTTTCCGAAACGGAAAGAGGCAACTAATTCTAGTTTAGAGAAAAGACGCTTTTTTTTACTATCTATACTAAAAAGTCATCTTTCCTCTTAGGAAAGGGGCTATTTCTAAGTATTCCACACTACTTTACAGTGTGGGGATAGGTTGGACTACTAAAGAGTTACCTCTTTCTGTGCGAAGGCGAAGGGCGCGACCAAGCGCAGGGCGGAAGGAAAGGGGTGCAACACAGAAAAATAAATCAACTCCTACAAAGTCGGGGATAGGTGAGAATTTCTACAAAGCCGACAATAGGTAAGTCTAACAAAAGTATCAATGAAAAACACAATCATAAACGGAAAAGCCACCCAAGAAAAACTAGAACTAGCCAGACACTTTCGGCAGAATATGACGCAAGCAGAGGTAAAGCTACGAAAGTGGTTAAGGGCAAATTCCGATTCACCTACGCATATGATATTTTAATTTCAGAAGAATCAAGTTCAATGATTGAGTTCTCTTGAATTAAAAATAGAATTGTATCTAAATTATTTTTGAACAGGTTAATGAGATTAGCCTTAGAAATATTCCCTGTCTTAACGAATATAATTTTATAAGGAACTTTAGAAAGAATAAAAGAGTTGTAGAAATCAGAGTCTTTGGTAATGACGATTCGATTTTCCTCGATTGAAATTTTGTTTATTAGTTTGTCAGGCGTTTCGTTTCCTAGTTCTAGGCTCGATGTATGAATGGAATTATGACCGGCCTCTTGTAATAGTCGCGAAATTGCTTTTGGAATATGAGCATCTACGATAAAATTCATGCACCAACCAGGTAAACACTTTTAGTCTGAACCATTCGAAATGCAAATTCAATACAAGCAAGTATGTCTTCTCTTTCTAAATCCAAAAATTCTTCTAATAAAGATTCTATTGAGTCACCGCCTGCAAGATAAGATAGAATATGCTCTACAGCATACCTTTTATTTCGAATGCTCGGTTTCCCATGCATGATTTCTGGATTAATTGTTATTCTTCCGAGTAAACTTTTTTCGTTCATTTGAAATGCCTCTAAACTGAAATTATTTTATTTTAAAGAGACTGTCAAGTAAAATGTTTTTTATAAGTTGAATGGTAAGATCGTTTTACAAATCCTATAAAGTCGGGAATAGGAAAGAATCCTTGCAGTCAGTTTGACAGGAGTTCGACTCCGCTCGGTGACCGAATCTTTTTCTTCGTAAAAAACTTGACCTATTTTATTGTAACTATATTCTGAAAAATGTAGTTACAATGAGGGTTATATGATACTTGTAGGCGTTAGAGATTTAAAATCAAAATTAAGCCAATATATTGCAGAAGCTAAGATGGGTGTTGATGTAATAGTCACTGAGCATGGAAAAGCCGTTGCGAGACTTATTCGGGAGCCTATTCCAGAAAAATCCATCAAGGAAAAACTATACAAGCTTGCCGAAGAAGGTGGAATCGAATTGCCCCAAAAAAAGAAGACTAAGAAAAAAACTTTGCCATTCAAGTCGAAGGGAAAGAAAACTGCCTCCGATTTATTATTAGATAGTAGATAATGTTGATTTACCTCGATTCCAGTATTTTTATAAAAAAGTATTTTAAAGAAATTGGCTCCGAGTATGTCATCGAAATCTGGAATGATGCGGAGTATTTAGCGATTTCTCAAGTCGGATATTCTGAGATTCTTGAAACAATTCATAAGAAACAAAAGATGGATCGTTTTTCGGATAAAATTAAAAACCAAATCATAAAAGACTTCAAAGATGATTGGGAATCTCTGATTAAAGTAAGTGCCGATCAAAAATTAAATCCAGAATTAAATCGTCTTCATGACAAACATCTTTTAAGAGGCTTCGATGCAATTCATCTCGCAACGGCAATTCTATTAGCTAAAAAAATTGAAAAAGACATACAGTTCTTAACCGCTGACTCTAATTTACAAAGTGCTGCAAAAAAAGAAAAATTGGATATTGGAAATTATTTCTGGAAATAAAAACTGCTTGGATGAAAAAGCGTTATCTAAAAACTCCTATTTAGAAATATCTAAGGGGACATCACTATGAGCAAATTAGAACGAAATCTGGGTCCATTTTTATTATGGGGACTCGGTGTTGGGTATGTAATTTCGGGAATGTATTTCGGATGGAATCTTGGACTGCCTAAGGGGGGAAGCCTTGGTTTTTCAATCGCGACTTTTTTTGTCATGGTAATGTACATTGCGTTTACGTTTAGTTATACGGAGCTTGCCTGTGCGATACCAAAAGCGGGTGGGGCATTCGATTACGCAAACTTGACATTAAACCATCATCTCGGATATATTGCGGGTGTCGCACAGATTATAGAATTTGTATTTGCCCCTCCTGCAATTGCTGCGGCTATTGGCGCTTATTTCCATATTTTCTTTCCGGAAATTCCTGTTCTTGTGATTGCTATTTTCGCCTATTTAGTATTTACCGCTCTTAATATTTCTGGTGTAAAGACTGCTGCTTCGTTTGAACTGGTCGTGACGATTTTTGCAGTGGTCGAATTACTTATATTTGCCGGAATCACACTTCCTCATTTTCAATATTCCAATCTAGAAAAAAATCCTTTGCCCAATGGAGTTGCTGGAATATTTGCTTCGATTCCATTTGCGATTTGGTTTTTTCTAGCAATTGAAGGAGTTGCGAACGTGGCAGAGGAAGTCATCAATCCACAAAAAAATATTCTGATAGGCTTTGGTTTCGCGCTATTAACCCTTGTCGTTCTTTGTATTCTTACTTTTATTTCTTCTGTTGGTGTGAGCGGTTGGGAGGGTATTGTATATCCCGAAGGTTCTAGTGAAATGTCAGATTCTCCGCTCCCACTGGCACTTTCATTTATTGTAGGAAAGGATTCTGCGCTCTAT
>JANYCR010000472.1 GCA_025360185.1 Leptospiraceae bacterium
GAAAAACAAAAGACTAAGCTTCTTGCAAAAATCGAATCGCATTTCAAAGGAGAATCCATCAAAGGAAAAACTTTCGCTGTATGGGGGCTTGCATTTAAACCAGATACAGACGATATGCGCGAAGCCCCTTCAATTCCCATTATCACAGAACTGAGCCGACTCGGTGTTAACCTCCAAGTATACGATCCAGAAGCAGAAGAAACTTCTAAATACTATTTTGAGGGCAAAGTAAAATATGCCACAGATGTCTATGAAGCATTAGACGGTGCAGAGGCACTTCTACTTCTCACAGAGTGGAGAGAATTTAGAGAGCCTGATTTTAACCGAGTAAAAAAACTTCTCACAAAGCATGTAATCTTTGACGGAAGAAATTTATATAAGAAAAAACAAATGAACCGCCTTGGATTTACTCATTATGGAATTGGAATGGCATAAAGTTACCCACGCTTACGCTAAATAAGGAAAACTGATTACCAGTAGAAATATAACCTTACCCACAAAATGATTGTACATTAGTGGGTATTTTATTTCTTACGGCAACGAGAGATAAACTCGGTATTCTCCGCTTTGTCAAATTCAAGACTCTCCCCGTTACTCATATCAAACGCCCAAACTTTTGATTTTTTACCTGAGAATACGCTATTAGTTGTAAATTCTTCGCCTGTCCAATAATTAATGTATTGCCAATCTTTGAAAACTCCTTGCGATTGATAAATTTCTAGAAGCTCATTTTTCATTGGAAGCCTCATATTTTTAGATTCACATTTTTGTTTGGCATTTGCCCAGGGCATTTTTTTCTCTTCCGATCCCCAAGTCTTTGCATCCAGGTTAACTTTAGATTTCTCTTCTTCTGCTTTTTTATCTGCGCTCATCTCGGTTGGTTGCTTTTCTTCAACCTTAGGCTCTTCCACTTTTTTAGGTTCGACCTTTACTTCTTCCTGTTTTTTTTCAGGTGGAGTAACGGGAGTAACCGGTGTGTTATTAGTTTGTGGTTTTGGTTCAATTTTTTTCTGAATAGGCTCAGGCTTAGGTTTTTCAATTTCTTTCACGGGCTCTGAAACTGGTCCGGCCTTACTTACCGGTTTAAATTCATCGTATTCTTTTAATCTTCTTTCTAATTCTTCTGGAGATACTTGCACTACTTCGGGTTGTAAGTCTTTGTCAGATATTTTTGCAGTTTTCTCTGAAAGCTTTTCTGGAGAAAGCTTTGTGTCGATATCGTCAGCTAATTTAGATGGATCAGCATTTTTTAGAACATCGCCAAGCCCTGTTTCTTTTAAAATAGTTTCCGATTGTTTCTTACTTACAGTTGTTGAATTTCCTGTTTGTAAAACTAATTCCTTTTCTTTTAGAAAAGAATCTAATTTTTTAAGCGTCGCACTTTTAGCTCTCACTTCTGGTGGTAAATTCTCTATTTCAGGAATAATTACTCGAGAAGCAACTTTTCCTTCTAAGACAGCAACAGAGCCATTTGAATCACTGCCAATTTCGACTTCATACTTGGTTCCACGCACGCCCATGACAACTGTCGGAGTAATTGTCTCAAGATTGTTTTTGCTATTTAACCTTTCAGAATTCACAAGAATTTTTCCAGTAAGAATTTTCATCTGCACATTCTTAACTTCATTCTTAACGGTAGCACCTAGCGCAAACTCTGAATTTTCCTTAACTCGAATAGTAACATCGCTATCCATTCCAGTTACTTGCAAATCGCAAATAGACTTTGCTCCAGTTTTTAAGGAGTCTTGATCTCTAAGAATATCACCAACTTTGATCTTCTTATCGCCCATTTTTACGTCTCCGATCAAAGAAACGACTAAAGCCTCTGGAGCTTTTTGTTCATTACTCCCTTTACATCCGGCAACCAAAGCCGAAAACATCAATATTACTATTCCTATTTTCTTATTCATTTTTTCCCTTCTAAGTATTCTGACGAATCATTTGCTAAAATTACTAATTCAAATTTTCTTTCATACAGGAAACTTCATTATCTTTCCTAATGTCAACCCCTATTAAATTCTGTATTAAGGAAATAAGCATTTCAAAGAAAAAGGAAATATTTTATTTTTCATTTTCAAAAAAAACTAGTTTTCCATTCTGTTGAAATAGCAGGAAAGAATATGACCATTGAAACAAATTCCGGTCCTAATCAAGAAAAAAACATTGTATACTATTTAAGAGAATTTAAATCGAGAGATGATTTTAAAAAATACGTTTATATTTCTCTTATTTTACTTCTCACTTTCGAAATGATTCTCGGACTCAGCTTTAATACTTTCTTTTCAGCGACGATGGAACAAAAAAGAAAACAAAATTATACAAGCGCATGGAATAATTATCTTGAGCAAAGATGGAAAATTGATTTGGGAAAAATCACCGGATATATTTGGTGGTCAGATATTTGGGCGAAACTACACTCGGGAAATAAAACACAATTACAAGCAGCTTTTAATTCAGACACAACCATTCGAAATAATTACGATATTTTTTCAGTATACTTAGATCCTTTATCAACACCAGTGTACACTCTCAAACCAGCAAATGAAACCTATTCGTCTGAAATAGACCAAACATATATTCGAAAATTCTTTGATCTACAGAGCAATAAACCGGGTACTATACATACAATCGCCAAACTTAAAGACAATACATTGTTTCTTATTTCTGTTTCTCCGCTTTGTGACAATGTGGGTAATCCGATGTATCCGGGAATTGCAATTTTTGCATATGACTTAAATAAATTTTTGCGATTAGCAGAAGAAGTAATTCCAGTTAAAATGACGGTTAAAACCGGTTATCCTGCATCTGAGGCTTATCACTATTTTTCAATTCCTAATGAACTTGGTTTGAATGAAAATTTTTATATTGAAATTAAGCCTGAATTTGAAATCCAAACTCTTGTGTTAAAAGCATTAATTCTTTTTATAAGTGCGCAAACTGTTATTAGCCTTTCCCTTTTTATTCTTATCGCTCCCCGCTATACAAAAAAGAAAACTATAAAACTAGAAGAAATAATCAAAGCTTCTGAAATTTTAAATTTTCAATTAACTAAAAAAATTGAAGAGTTAAAACTTTCCCAGGAAGAAAAAGAAAAATCAGAAACGAAGTATGAATATCTAGTAGAAAGTTCCAAAGATATAATTTTTTCATTTGATAAAAATGGATTTATGCTAACAGCAAATAGAGCAATGATTGAATTTCTAGGTTTTAAAAAAGAAGACCTAATCGGAAAATTCTTTTTAGATCTTGGGTACAATCCCGAAAAGAAAATCGATTCACTCGAAAAAAGACTTCTCATGGAAAAATTTGAAGAGTTAAAAGAAAATGAGTCCAGTGTATCCTTTGATATGACTTTTGGAACTAAGAACAATGAGCCGCTTCAACTCGGAGTCAAATGGGAATATGTAAAATTACGCGATAGCTTTATGGTCTTCGGAAAAGCATTTACAGTATCAGAGGATTCTATGCTAAAATACTTTGAAGCTGAAAATCGGAAATATGTATTTCATAATTATATAACCCTTGCAGAACAAGTGTCACAAAGAATCACTTCAAACCTTGTAAAATATATGGATATACAGGATGTATTCAATGTTCGAATCTGTGTGCGTGAAATCATCATTAACTC
>JANYCR010000479.1 GCA_025360185.1 Leptospiraceae bacterium
AAGTTAAGTAATCTTCTCAGAAGGTTATAAATTCACTTCAGTTGCTTTTTCACAAAGCCATTGCATTAAAATATGCCCGACTATTAATTGTAAGTCTTCAGAAATTTGCATATCGTTGATTTCAAAATGAATCGAATGATTTGCGATTAATTTCGATTTACCCCCATTGTATCCAAGTATAGCGAAAGTATTCATTCCTAGTTCATTTCCAACTTCTAGCGCATTCAAAATATTGGGGGAATTTCCGCTGCCAGATAAGACAATCAGTAAATCATCTTTATCAGCTTTTACTCTTAATTGCTGGGAGAAAATTTTCTCATATCCTTCATCATTTGCAATACAAGTAATAACAGAAGAGTTTGCCGGCAATGCTTCAATACGAAGGCCAATTCCTTTAGCTTTATTAATTCCATAATTAAAATCATTTGCTAAATGTATTGCATTTCCTGCACTTCCGCCATTACCACAAATATAAATTGTCTTTTTTGTTTTCCATACATTTAACATAAAGCTAGCAAGAATCTCTATTTCTTTTATATTCGTATCGGTAAATACTTTTTCTATTTTTGAGGTATAATTGGAAATTATCTCTTTCATAATTTTTCTAGCCTTTAATTTGTTTTTTCTAATTCGTTTAATACAACGCTCGCGATCGCAAGAGACGAAGTAATACCAGGAGATTCAATCCCTAATAAATTTACAAGACCGGGTAATCCGTGTTCGCTTTCAAACTGAATTTTAAAATCTGCAAATTTCTCATTTGGACCATGTAACTTGGGTCTAATACCGGCATACCCCGGTTGTAAATTTTCAGGCTCAATCCAGGGCAAATAACGTTTAACCGATTCACTAAATAAAAATCTTAGAGAATCCGGAACTTCATAGTTTTCAGTTTCAATCCAATGAACGTCGGGACCAAACCTGACTCCTCCTGCAAGATCTAAAGTCAAATGAACTCCAAGACCTCCAACCTGAGGAAGAGGATAAATTAAATGAGAAATTTTTTCCTTTCTACCTGACATCGAAAAATAATGTCCTTTTGCCATTTTAAGTTCAGGGATTTTTTCTTTAGGAAAATCTTTAATACAATGAAGAAATTGAACTGCACCAAGACCACATGCGTTTATAATTTTTTTCGTTGTAAATTCTGTTTCGTCGGAAAGGAGAATATTCCAATGGCTATTTGAATATTCTATTTTTACTGGTGTTTTATTATAAACCAAGCTTCCACCTTTAGCCTCTGAGTCAGACAGATAAGCACTCATTAACTCTTTAGTTTCTACGATTCCAGTTTCACTCGAAAAGATTGCGGCTACTGCCTGTATGTCTGGCTCTTTCTTCTTAACATCTGATTCATCCAACCAAGACAGTCCATCTACTCCGTTTTGTTTTCCATTTTCAAACAAAGTCTTTAGTCTTGAAATCTCACTTTCTTCAGTGGCTACTATTAATTTGCCTGTTTTTTTATAGGAGACTTTTTTTTCTTCACAGTATTTATATATTTTTTTGCGACCTTCTATACAAAGCTTTGTTTTTAAAGTATCCGCATTATAATAGATTCCTGAATGGATTACTTCGCTATTTCTTGAACTAATCCCTGTTCCAAATTGATTTTCTTTTTCTAGAATGTAAAATTCTTTATTTCGAGAAGCAAGTTCTTTACCACATGCTAATCCAATTACTCCCGCGCCAAATATTGTATATTCAATGTCAACGCTCATAGAATTTTATTTGCTTGTTACCTTTCCAATCCACCATTCTTACAAAAATCTTGGTAGGCAGTTTGAATTCCTTCTTTCAGTTCAACCTGGTGTTTCCAACCCATGCGGTGAAGTTTTGAAACATCTAGCAATTTTCTTGGAGTCCCATCTGGCTTAGTTAAGTCAAATGTCAATTTACCGCCATACCCTACAACTTCTTTTATCGTCTCAGCAAGTTCTTTAATACTTACCTCAATCCCTGACCCAATATTAACATGTTGCCCACCTTTACTATCCCCGGTCACGTCATAATTTTTCATTAGATAAATACAAGCTCTTGCCATATCGTCCGAATACAAAAACTCACGAAGTGGTTTTCCTGTCCCCCAGACTACAACCTCCGGCGCATTACTAACCTTAGCCTCATGAAATCGTCGAATGAGTCCAGGCAGTACGTGAGAATTTTGCGGGTGATAGTTGTCACCCGGTCCATATAAATTTGTAGGCATTACGGAAATAAAGTTTGTTCCGTATTGTCTATTATAACTCTGGCACATGATGATCCCAGCAATCTTTGCTACCGCATAAGGCTCATTAGTCGGTTCTAATTTTCCATCTAAAAGCTGATCTTCATCCATCGGTTGTTTAGCAAATTTTGGATAGATGCAAGAAGATCCGAGAAATACTAATTTTTTAGTTTGGAATTTGTAACATGCGTCTATAATATTATTTTGAATTTGAATGTTCGAAAAAATAAACTCCGCTGGAAAAGTATTATTTGCATGAATCCCACCAACTTTCGCTGCTGCGAGGAAAACATATTCAGGATTTTCTTGCAGAAAAAATTCCTTTACCTTGACTTGATCGGTTAAATCTAACTCAATACGAGTTTTACCTACAATATTGGTAAATCCTTCTTTTTTTAAAGTCCGAACTAAAGCAGATCCAGCAAGACCTCTATGACCGGCAACATATATTTTTGCATTCAGATCCATCATTCCCTCATTATTTACGGAGTGATTAAAGATTCAGAGACTTGTACTTCTCTATTCAAATCTTCAATTTCTTTTTTTAATATTTCATATTCTTGCATTTTATTTCGCAAATATCGTACTGTTAATTTTGCCTTTTCTTCGATTCCAATAGGCGTAAGAAGATAGGCATAGGCTAATTTGTTTTTGTTGTTCTTAAAGTTCTGAACTTTAATCCAACCCTTCTCCATAAGTGCATGCAAGCAAAAGTTTGTTTTGCCCAAGCTAACGCCAAGATGAACTGCCAGATCCCGTTGGCTTATCTCTGGATTTTCCTCGATTGCCTTTAAAATTTTATGTCTTATATCATCGGAAAGCATTGGGTTTAGAAAAGGAATGTTAGTTTTTAAAAGGTGCTCATTTTTAGCTATACAAAAGGCAATTTTTAAGTCTTGCTATAGCTTCGCCGCGTAACTCACATACTTTTTTGGTATGTTCAATTACTGAACACTGAATTTCAGGACAAGCTTTTTGACAAGCACTTAATCTTGAGTTAGATACTCGTCTAAAGGGACTTCATTAAGCAAGGGTTTATTAGAAAAAAAACGAATTATATCTTCAGCCGCCCCTTTCTCCATTAATAATCTGCAATCATAAGAACAAGAACCCATATGTTCAGTCAATAGGATATTTTCCAAGTCACAGAATTTCCCTTTGTATGGCTCAGTTTCAAAGACATCCATTGCCGCACCAGCAATCCATTCTTCTTTTAGTGCCTTATATAATACATCCTCATTCACAATGCCCCCTCTCGCTGTATTAATCAAGAAAGAGTCCGGACGAAACATTCTTAGCTCAGCTTCAGCAATCATATTTCTAGTTCGTGCGGTTAATGGCAAATGAAGAGATATAATATCAGATTGCCTGTAAATATCTTTTTTTTCTACAAATTGGTATTTAATGTCCTTACTTTTAAGTAGTCCTTCAAACTCCGCCGACTTATCTTTTAGATCATTGATTAGAATTAATTCGGGTCTAAATTCAGAAAGCAGGCGAATTACGTTTAGCCCCACTCTTCCGGCACCAATAATTCCAATGGTAGATTCTCCAAGTCTTTTACCGATAAACCTAGACCAACCTCCGTTTCGAATCTCTCTATCCGCTAAATGAACTTTACGCGTTAGTGTTACCATGATTCCGATGGTTAATTCTACAACCGCCATAGTTACAGCATCGGGAGTATAAGTTACCCTAATCCCCTTCTCTTTACACAATTGTAAAGGTACAGAATCAAGACCAATTCCAACCCTAGCTATCATTTTTAAATTTGAGTTTGTACGGATAAGTTTGGTTAGATCCTCAGTACCTGCAATAATTCCATCCACACCACTTGCTAGTTCTGCAACTTCCTCGGAATTTAATTTTCTATTGCGGGTATTCTTTATTAGCTCCCAATCCATCTGCTCCAATAATTCCAGCGGCTCAGGATTATGAAGACCGAAAGGGTAGGTTGAAATAAAAATTTTGTGCTTCTTCATTTCTTAACTACAATACTAGATCTTCTTTTTTTACTTCCATTAGCACAGTCCGATTTAACATAGGGAGCTGAACTACGACATAGTATTCATTCTTTACCTTTTCAACAGTTACTTTTCTACCTGCAAATGGTCCCCGTTTAATTTCTAAAATATTTCCTTTCCTGAGTTTTGCTTCTTGCTCAATTTTAATTTTATCCGGGTATTCATCTAAGAAAAGGCGAATCATTTCGATTGTCTCGTCGTCAATTCTTGCAGGCTTTCCACTGTAATGAACAAATTGAACAGAATTAGGTTCTTGTAATATGCGAAGAGAATCTTGGTGAAGATCAATCTTTACGAATAGGTAGGAAGCAAATAAGGGAGAAGAAATAATTTTATATCTGTCTGACCATTTCTTTTTTTCTGAAAGCAAAGGAAGATAAGTCTCGATAGACTTTTTATTCAAAGCGTCTCTCAATTTTTTTTCTCCCCGAGGCTTGGTATAAACAGCATACCATTGTAACATTGATTTAACATCCGGAGAAGATTGGATTTTTTCTTGTATCATCTTCTTTCCTCTTGATTAGTCTCTAAGATAAATCTTGGAGTCAAATATTTTTTATTTTAAAATCGGAAAGATTATAACATCAATTCTTCTATTCTCTCACAGATATAATGATATAACATAATATGCATTTCTTGTATACGTGGTGTATGACCAGAAGGCACTTCCAATAAAATATCGCATAAACCTGCAAGCTTTCCCCCGCCCTTTCCCGTAAGGACAATTGTTTTTACGTTTAGAGATTTTGCCATTTCAACTGCCTGAATAACATTTTTAGAATTCCCACTTGTGGAAATACCAAGAAGAACCCCGCCCGACTTTCCATAAGCCTCTACTTGTCTTGCAAAAATATCTTCGTAAGAATAATCATTTGCCCAGGCAGTAATAACGGCTGGATTAGAAGACAGGCAGATTACATTTAAAGCTTTTCTTTCTTTTAAAAATCTACCAACTAATTCGCCTGCAATATGCATAGAATCAGAGGCAGATCCACCGTTGCCGCAAATCATAAATGGATGATTTTCTTTGAGTGTTTCAACAATGAGTTTAGTTGCAGAGGTAACTTTGTTTTCTGTTTCCTCATCATGTAAAAGTACATTTAGTAAATTATAGGTCTCAACGAGTTGCTCTTTTAAACGTTTCATACTTGTAAAATTCAGGTATGTTTCTTATTTGTAAAGAAAATAAACTACTTACTATCTAATTTCCACGCACCTTCCCAGTTCTCAGGTACACCGTGAACGCTATAATACTTCGCTCTTTCTAAATACAGTGAAACTGCAGTATCTTTTGGATCTTTTTTAAGTATTCCTTTAAAAATAATAGAGGACTCTTCAAATTTTTCTTCTAGATACAGATTGACTCCATCTTCAAATTCTGTTTTTGTTGAGAGTTTTAACTCAATTATCCTCTCAGAATTACCGTTCAAAATTTCATAAATTATTACCGGTTTATTTTTTCCTTTAACTTTGACCTTATCTACCATTCTATAATAATATTTGCTTGGATTACTTAGAGCGACTAATGTATCCTCTGATATTAAAATGGATGCGGAGTAAGCCTTTGTTAGCCCCTCAATGCGTGAAGCCAAATTCACGGCATCCGAAATCACCGTAAACTCAAATCGTTTTTCTTCCCCGATTATTCCGAGCATTGGTGCGCCTGTATGAATTCCAATTCCAATTTGAATAGGAATTCTTCCCCACTCTTTTCGCTTAACGTTCAATTTATGAACTTCATCTAGCATCTCAATTCCTGCATCAACTGCATTCATAGGTGACTCAGGAAATAGCGCCATTATCGCATCACCAATATATTTATCAATGAAGCCTTTATTTTTTCGAATTACAGGACCTGTCACTTTTAAGTAGGAATTTAAAAATCCAAAATTATCTTTTGGGGACATCGTTTCTGAAATTGTGGTAAATGAGCGTATGTCGGAAAATAAGATTGACATGTCCTGCTGCACGGAGTCGCCGAGACCAACCTCTGTTATGTGCTCTTTATTTAAAAACTGTATAAAGTCTTTAGGAACAAATTTTTGCAGTGATTTATTGATCAGCGTCAAATTGAGATTAAACTCTTCTAATTGTTTAATTCGTGCCTTCTCGGAATCTTCATAGATCTTTGAATTCTTAATCACTACAGAAATATGATTGGCAAATTTCTTTAGAGATTCTTTTTCCTCCCCCTTGAGAGAAATATTTGTATGATGAATAAGACTAAATGCACCAATAACCTCGCCGGCAATGCTAATCGGCATTAAAAAAGCAGACTTGATTGCATGGTTTGTATCAATCTCTTCAAATATATTTCTATCCTGGTAAATTCCAACTTCATTATTAACGATACACTGAGCAATCAAACCAGTATTAGTTTTTAAAGAATACGTAGTACCGATATAAGAATCTACAATAGAATCAAAAATAGTAGTAGAAATAAATTTTTCATTTTTACATCTAGATTTGTCCTGGCTAACAAGCGTTAGACAGCATCCCTCAAACCCATAGCTACTTTTTATATGTTCAAATATACTTCCAAATACAATATCAAAATCGAGAGACATACTGATCTGGCGCGAAATCTCATTCAAATTTTCAATTTCGTTTTTTGCTTTTTTAACTTTGTTTTGAAGACCATCACCTATCTTGATTAATTTTTTATCTTGATTTAGTAACTTTCGATAACTTTCTAAAAGTGATTGGTATTCAACTAGTAAAGGATTTTGGGCAAACTTTTCATCCTTTAAAATTAAATTTGCTTTCTTTACTATTTTTTCTTCTTTACTAAATAGGTCTTCGTTTGTATTTGGTTCACTCATGATAATGCCTGCGGATTACAACCTTAATCCTCACCAGTGTCCAATTTTTCTTTTAACTCTTCTAGTGCTTTTTTTGTATCCTGCTTTGAATTTATTTTCTTTGACTTGGAATATTCTTTCAAAAATTGAAGGTCACCATCCCCGCGAACTTTGTAACCTTTAAGTAAATCTAAAACTTGAAATCTTTGTGTTGTGCTGAGTCCCAAATCTTCACTCAAGTCCTCAAAGATTCGATATTCTCCTGAATCCAATACTTCTGAATCAGTAGATGTCGCTGCTTGCCTTTTACGAGATTGATTTAAAATAGTGATAATATGAGGAATGTTTTTTTCAACAATACTTTGAATAAATGCACCTGTAAACTTATCACCACTTAAATGATCAGATACAACTTTAAGAATAATGATATTATGCGATTGAACAAAGGTATTTGCCGATTCGTAAAATCCAGAAACTTCCATATCAACAAGACCGGCGGTTGATGGAGATGGATTCGATTTGGATTTGATAACCGGTTTTTCATGGGTAAAGATTCCCGCCTCCGCAAGTAAATGACTAAATAGAATCTCCGGATAATAAGTCTTACCCGAATTTAAGTCTTCTATCTTGTTGATTAAAAAAATCTGACCACTTTTATGTTTCTCTAAACCTGAACCACAAATTCCAAAATTCAAAATCTTATCAGACTTCTTCGGTGGCTCTTTTAAAAGTAAATACGTAGTTGCAACGGCAGATTTTAATTTGCCGGTGCCGGAAACAATGAGCTTAATCATATCGCTACGATATACATCAAACTTGGTATGCGAAAGATCTTTTTTTAATTTAAAATGTTGAATTAGAGGAATTGCTTCCTGTGCTAAAGCTGTAACAATATAGATCATCTTAGTGAATTCCTTCCCTTTTTAAATCTCGTCCCATCAAATCTCGTAAAACTTCTTTCGGAGATTTATCTTCATAAAGCATTTTGTAAATTTCTTCTGTAATAGGCATGGACACTCCCAATTTTTTTGAAAGATCGTAAGCACTCTTTGTAGTCTTTACACCTTCTGCTACTTCATCCATCTCTGAAAGAATTTCTGATAATTTTTTACCCTGACCGAGTTTAATTCCAACTGTGCGGTTACGGGACAAATCCCCGCAACAAGTTAAAACTAAATCTCCAATGCCAGATGGTCCGAGAAAAGTCATTGGGTCAGCTCCTTTCTTGACACCTAAGCGGGTAATTTCATTTAGCCCACGAGTAATTACGGCGGCGCGGGAATTTTGCCCCTGCCCGAGTCCATCAACTACACCTGCTGCAATTGCGATTACGTTCTTAAGTGAGCCACCAAGTTCAACACCAATTACATCAGGAGTCCAGTAAGTTCTAAAATAAGTAAAACTAAAAATTTCTTGGACTGTCTTTGCAGTTCCTTCATTTTTGGAGGCAATGCTAACAACAGTCGGCACTCGACCAATAATTTCTTTTGCAAAGCTTGGTCCAGACAAGTAGCTTAAGTTTTTATGAAGACGACCGGAGAGTTCTGATTCAAAAATTTCTGAAACCATACGGAGTGTTCCGTTTTCGATTCCTTTTGTTGCCGAAACAATAGGAGCACTCGGCGGAAGATAATCTTTGATCTTGTGGATGATTTCTGTTAGAACGTGAGATGGTGGAGCAGATAGAATTAGTTCTTTGCCCCGAACAACTTCTTCTAGGCTTGTACTTGCGCGGAGCTTATCTGGAAGAATTAAATCAGAAAGGTGTTTTACATTTTTATGGAGCGAATTAATTCCCTCTGCTTGCTCCGAAGATCTAGTCCACATCAATACGTCGTAACCTTTATCTGCCAACAGGCTACCAAGTGCAGTCCCAAAACTTCCAGATCCAATCAAACCTATTTTCATTAAGACCCCTTCTATCTGATTATCGTATTAAGTCTAGGGCAAATAAAATTACAATCTAAAATTTTCGTAACTACTTAGATTGCCACACTGAGCATAATAGCTCCAATAAATCAATGCCTACCTAAAAATTCTCCAAGAGACGCAAGTTCATCAGGAGTATTAATTGATAAATCACAACCGATTGCATAATCTTTTTGTGTGGGCTTGATACCTTTTACTACTCCACGCACAAATTTTCTATGACCAGATTTGGAAATAAGATCAAAAATAACAGTGCCTCCCATAGAGAAAATCCTGCTAGCTAGTCTAGTAGGAGGATGTAAAAAACGAATTGATGTAGGATTTGCTTCGAGAACATTACAAGTCTCCCTAGATTCTTCAAACACTCCCGAGCTATGAATATCTTTAATAATGGAGGCAGCAACTAACTTAAATGTATTATAGGAATTTGAATCAAGTCTTGTGGAATGCATTGCATGCACATAGCCAATCATGATAAAATTTTTATATTTAATAGGAATACAGATTTCAGATTTATATTTATCTAAAACATTACTAGACTTTGTGATCGCATAATAGTCATTAAACGAAACGAACTCAGGGCGGACTGAATCGGGCTGAGCAATGTTTGGAACGAAAATTGGTTTTTCATGGGTGTTCATTAAGCGCATACGACTATTCATCCGCTCATTTACATACACTTCAAAAAAATCGAACATGAAATTTACTTTCGGTGCTCTCTTAATTAATTGGCTAATTCTATCGTCGCTTAAGGATTTAAAAATATCGTTTTGATTAATAATGTTTGACACAGAATACGCATTAGGCTCAGCCTCTGCTAATATATCTTTGATTAAAATTTTTAGCGGTTGTAGCATCGAGTTACCCAGTTCATCTACTCCGATTTCTAAAAATGTGCTCACGAAGATATTATCCTTACTTCTCATAGTAAGAACACGCTCTCTAGTATGTGCGTTTACTTTAGGACTCCGAACGGTAACTACTTGGGGCTTACTATCAATTACCTTTATTGGAATATCTTCGCCATCGACTTCCATATACACAGGAGTTACTCTATACAAGGAGTCGATTAGTTGGTGAATGCTTTTCGGGTCTGTGACTTCTTTATTCATAATAGCTCAGTATTTTTTTCTAAGTTTTACAGTCAAATTTCTTCTAATTTACATAGAAATTATTTCGTAATAGCGTATTACCTGCGAATCCACCTGTATCCTTTTAATAAAAGAAATACTACAAGAGCGATTGGTATAATCCATACGAGGTAATAGGTTAATTCCAATAAAAAATTAAGAGCACTGACAAGAGCATCTTTATAATTTGGAAGATGAATTTTTGTCGGGAGTTCTTTTCCAGAAATGGAAATATTTACTTTTGCCCAAGCAACATGGTCTTTTATTTTCCATGATTCTAATTTAGCTGCATCAGCGGTGTCTTCGCTTCTTTCCAATGCCTCTTCCCTGTCTTTCCAGTTCCATGTTTCGGCAGAACCTTTATTAGCCGCTTTAGATCGTCTAACCATACGTAACCCTTCACGTGAAAGTTTTATTTTTTGTAATTCATTGTGCTCTGTCCAATCCTGGGTGCGAATATCTTCATACGTTAGTTGACCGATCTTATCTAATTGTAAAAGAGTACTATACATAGCAGAGACTGGAATTTGAACTTGAAGAGCCATGCTCTCATATCCACTAGAAAGATTGGTTTGTGAATTTGCAATATAGGATTCTTTTTTTACGATGTTTAGTAGAATTTCACGGGCTTTCTCAATACTTTCTACTTTATAATTCAGTTGAATGGTATATTCTAGGAGTCTAGACTTAGATGCTTCGGAAATTGGATCGAGCGGTTTTTGTATTATACCGTCGTTTTCTTTTAATTCCTGCTTTAATTCCTCTCTATTTCCACCAGTAGTAGGCTCGTCATCCGCATCTTCTTTTTTATCCGCAAACTTTTCATTATCCGCTAACTGTCGATTCATAGGCGCAGATGCGGGTGCGTTTTCTGTTTTACCTTTAGCTGATGGCTCAGATGAATCTGATTTTTTGCTGCAATTTAAGATGGTTAGAAAAAGAAGTAAGGTAGGGGCTAATAGATATTTCATTCAATGTCTCCTTGTAAATCAATGTTTGTCATTTAAAGTTTTTCGAATAGCGAAACAATGGTTCGACAGGCTCACCATGACATTCGTGTCATCCTAAGCCTGTCGAAGGACAATAAAATAAAGTCAAACAACTACAAGGTTCACTAATTTTTCTTTTACGTAAATCTCTTTTTTTATTGTTTTACCTTCTAGAAACGGAATGACTTTTTCGATTTTCTTAGCTTCGATAATTGCGTCGGCTTCAGAAATTGTTTTAGAGGCAGAGAACTCACCACGAAGTTTTCCATTTACTTGAACCACAATCGTAATTGTATCTTCTACCAGATAATCTGGATTATACGCAGGGTATGGCTCAAAAGAAAGAGTTGAAGAGTGTCCCAGTTTTGCCCAGAGTTCTTCTGCTATATGAGGTGCAAAAGGAGCGAGAACTAAAACAAAAGGCTCTAGAATTTTTCTAGGTCGTGTAGTCTTAGGAGTCATCTCGTTTACAAAAATCATCAT
>JANYCR010000491.1 GCA_025360185.1 Leptospiraceae bacterium
TTAAATTCCTTCGCGACTTTATCGACATGCAAAAAGAAGGCTACTGGAAAACAAAAGCAGAAGAACGATTAGCCGCTCTCGGGTATAGATACGAAAATGGATATGTGATTGAAGTAGAGACAAAGAAGAAGTAGCTACTACTCCTGTCACCCCCGATATCGCTTGGCGGTCATGTGAGCGAAGTTCCACCCATTTGCTTAGCCGCAAATCCAGCGCCTTCGCCAGGGTGGAATTTCGAGGGTGACAACTCAATTCTCTTCTCTGTGCCTTTGTGCCTCCGTGGCAAATCTTATTTCCAGATTTTTTTCCACCACTTCCCGTTCTCTGCCTTCGGCTCGTCTTTCAAATTCATTCTTGATTTAATTTCTCCAAGTTCAAGACCGGTTAACATCCTGTAATTCTCCGCACGCTTTTCTTCACGGACTCGAAGTTGTTTAAAGTATTCTTTTGCCTGCGAACACTGATTCGGATTTCCTTTCCATGGGTGTTGGATGATATAACGTCCTTGAAAATTTTGTTGGTCTTTGGTTTCTTGAAATACTAAGTCTTCAGGAAATGTATCATTGTTGTAACGAATATGAAGGCGTGTTACCATGACTTGTGGTGGACCTGCATTCCAATTTTGCTTTGGCTGATTTGGATTATCCCCAATCCAGAATACGCCTAATTGTTGTAATTCGGTATTTGAAAGTGGCTCTGCCGCACATGGATCACACCAGGACATATTCCAAAAGTATTCCGTAAATACCACTCGATGATTTTCCTTTCGCGCCTGCTCGATAAACATAGACTTATAAAAGTTAGCGAAATCGGATTTTACAAATTCAGGAACCTCCAGATCACTTGGAAGTTTTACAGTGCGGTAATTCGTAGTTTCCACTCGACCATCTTTCGATAACATATAGATTAATAAATCTTGTTCACCCTTTGCATTTAGCATTCCTAAGCGAATTGGCAACATGAACTTGGGTGATTCGTATGCGAACTGTAAGGGGCGAAGAAACGTTAGCCCCTGTGCTATGCTTTTTAGATTTACCTTAGCTACGAAAAATTTTAGTTTTTGATTGATATAGGGCTTTAAAGCCTCTTTCGCTCCCTTAGGAATTTTATATCCGTTTTGATTGAGCCATGTTTCAAGTCCATCTGAATACTTTGCGGATAATATTTGTATATCGTATTCTCCAATCGTATAAGAGGCTTCTACTGTTACCCCCAAATCTTTTTTACCTGCTGGCGCAGATGTCGGCGTTGGCACAGTTTTTTCCTTTTTCATTATATCAAACATACTTGATTCTTCCTCGTACCGATAGCAAGGGTCTGGATCAAAGTATTCTACAAGTCTTGGTGCGCTATATGCATCGAGGTGATCTATAATTTTACTATCACCTACATGTATCTGATCTTTTTCTAAAATCGTTGGCACGGGAACAACGAGTGCAAACTCTTTTAAATCACCTTGATAATCATTCATCATGCTTATCACCGTCTTATTGTCGTTATGCACAACTACTACGCGAGAAGCATTATTGTAAAGACTTGCATCTGCCTTCGCCACATAGAATCCGCAAAATGCTAGGATTTTACGAACAGGAGTAGCGGTTAATACAAGTATTACGCTGATTAAAATAATTTTAGTTTTAGATTTCATAATTCACCTCTCATGAGTTCCTAGATTCTATTCTTTAAAGTTAGATTTTTTAACGCAAGCAAAATTATTATTCAATGGTAACGAATTACTACGATAGTCATATCATCATGTTGCTCATATTCTTTCGTAAACTCAGAAATATTTTTCAGAATATGATTTAGCATTTCCTTGGATGACGATGACGATGCCGAGCCCGATTCTAATACCTCTTTAAAAGCCTCGAATCCAAAAAGTTCATTATTCGAATTATTTGCTTCTATAATTCCATCACTTACAAGAATTAGCATGTCTCCCTTCTCGATTCCCACTGTAGTTTCTTTGTATCCAAATTGCGCACCAATTCCCTGTCCGAGCGCAAATCCTTTTGCAGAAACCCATTCTACAGATCCATTTTTTCGTTTTACATAAGGAGGAATGCAAGCAGCATTTACAATTTTTGCATACGCATGATTGGTATTAACCCCTACCAGTTCTACCATGCAAAGCGCACAATTTTGCTTTTGTGGTTTTGTAAAAGGAACTAGCAGCTTATCGAGGTAAGCCATTCGTTCTGGTAATTTCAAATTAACCTTCATCGTATTATCAATATGAGAAATACAAGTCGCCATAAGTAAAGCGGCTGATATGCCTTTGCCGGAAACATCTCCAACGGCTACTAGGTGCTTACTGATAAGAGTTCTATCATTTTGCATTCCGAAATAAGTGTAAAAATCGCCGCCTACATTTTTTGCAGATTCACTAAAACAAACAATTTCTAGATTCTTCCATTTAGGTGAATCCGTCGGCAGAAGGTTTTTTTGAATTTCTTGCGCAATGAGTAATTCCTTTTGTAAAGTTTCTTTATCATTTCCAGTAAATATCTTCTTCTCATTTTGCAAATTTAGCCAATGAGTCAAAGCTTCTTCTAAGTATTTTACAATATCTACAATTTTATAAGGTGCCGGGATAATTCGAAATAGCCCGTATTTATTTACTTCGTTTATAATTGTTTCTATTTTACCATTCGAAATTAGAATAGTAATCGGGTTAGAAAATTTCTTTTTAAATTCTTTAAAATATTTATACGAATTTTCATCTTCTATTTCTTCCCAAACGAGAATAGCAGGCTCTTCATTTATATTCTTTAGGGCATCTTCCGCATTCATAAAATGATTTAGTTCAAATGAATTTTTAGAGGTGCATTTAACTAACTCTTTTTTACTTTGATTAGCGGTTACTTTTGATAAACCAATGACTATAATACTTGCTTTCATTTATATAAAAATTCTTTTCCTGATAAATCTTTTACAATCGAATTAACAATATTTGCCGTTATAATATTTTGAGCACGATCAAGTCCATAAAAAGGTATTGCAAAAATAAGTAGCGGATGAACCCAAGTGGTTATCTCGTCGTCCTGCTTTTTATTCCAATGATTTTTTGTTTTATTTTCAGAAAGTGAAATAGTTACTTTCATTTCATAATTTGCGTTAAATGGTATAATCCAAAAACCAGTTACTAGAATAGAGGCAAATGTTCCGAAATAAGAAAACCAATTGATTCCGTTGTGGTAATCAATATATATTTCCATTGTATAGTCAGAATTTCTACTATCAAATTCGATTTTTTTAAAGAGACAACTTTTCTGTAATTTATCCTTTATATCATAAAACTGAATTCTCTTTGATAATATCTCTTTAGAAAAATCTGGCTCTTTTAGCCCCGCATCTGCTCGCTTCGTGTTTATGTTATTAGATTCAGAATAGCCAATATAAAGAGATAATGTTTTTTCTGAACATTTTACTTTATCATTAAACTCTACTTTGGATTTGACGGTAGAACAATATAGATTAGCTACTATTAATAAATAAAATATTTTTCTCATTTTTGAAATGCCTCTTTTATCGCATTCAATATAAGCTCCGATCTTCTATCTTTATAATTTCGAAAAACAGAATAAATATTTTCGTTCTCTTTGTAGTTCAAACTTTTACTAACCTGTGAAACTAATACCCCCTTAGGATTAAACACCGAGACTGATACTTCATCCTCTACTTTGTTAATTCCAATTGGTCCCCCCAACCAAATATATAAAGTTAGAGTTAGAATCGATCCCGGAAAGTAGAGCGGATGAATAGAAATATCCTCATAATTCTTTAAGAATTTAATATCTAAAATAAATGCCTCTTTATCTAGCGGTTCCTGATAATAATCCACATCTCTAAAAAAACCATTCTTAACTAATGTTCTTTTTAAATTTGCTTTAAAAGTAACTTCCATAATTTCCTTTGTGTCAGTTTGCGGATATTCAATGTTACGCAGACGTATTTTCTGATTCGAAATTTTATCAAAGGATTTATTTTCAAAATTAAGAGAAGTCCTTCTGATTTCAATATTACAATTTAAGAAGAGAAAATTCAGACAGAATAAAAATGTAATAGTTAGAATTCTCACATTAATTTCCTCTCTGCATCTCCGTGACTCTGTGGCAATTCTTTCCTTTATACCGTCTTCTTCGCAAATAGCATTAAGCCCACAAAGTTTAAAACAACTTTTCCGTCCTGGTTAATTAAATCATTGCTTGCTTTGACTAATCCCAGGTGTCCACGAAATGGTTTCTTTTCTAATATGGTAAATAGACCCGTGAGAGTGTCATTTGGAAAAACAGGTTTCTTCCAACGAAGTGCATCGAGCCCGGGTGAACCCATTCCGTGTGCCTTTGACATCATACTGGCAACAAACAATTTCATATAAATCGAATTTGTATGCCAGCCACTTGCGATCAAAGATCCGTAAAGAGAAGACTTTGCAGCTTCCTCGTCAACGTGAAATGGCTGCGGGTCAAATTCTTTTGCGAATCGAATAATTTCTTCCTTTGTAATTTGGTAGGAACCTAGTTCAAACTTTTGACCAACTTCTAAATCTTCAAAGTAAAGCATAGGTTTAAAATCCTCCCAGTCCAAGTTTTGACAATAATTAAAATAGATTCGGGCTTACTCGTAAAAGGCCGTAGTCTAACCTTTAGCAATTAAGCTTGCGATAAAAAAGCAAAATTCTAAAATGACACTAAATTCAGCTTTCACCTGAAATAAAACAAAGGAAAGAACTATGAATACAACACTTACCAAAGAAATTACCTCCGACATGAAAATGGGAGAAATTTTAGATATCTACCCCGGTGCCAAAAGAGCCCTATTTCAAAAATACCATATTGGCGGATGCTCTAGCTGCGGATTTTCTTTAGACGAAAGTCTACAAGAAGTATTTGTCAATCACAGAAGAGACAAAGAAGTGGATAATGCAATTAAATTTATCTACGACTCGGCTGAAGTTGACAGACAAATGCAAATTAGCCCCAAAGAACTAAAAGAAAGATTAGACAAAGGCGAAGAAATTAAACTCGTCGATGTTCGCGAAGATTGGGAAATAGAAATTGCATCTATTCCAGGTAGCGAAATGATTTCTCAAAAACTCGCTTACGAAATTCTAAACAAATGGGATAAAAATACAACTACTGTATTCATCTGCCACCATGGAATGAGAAGCCTCGAAGCTACTTCTTATTTCAAAGGTCATGGACTCCCTAACTGTAAAAGTCTCACCGGCGGAGTTGATCTCTGGTCTGTAGAGATTGATCCTAGCATGAAGAGATACTAAAGAATATTCATTCTACCGTGCGGCTAACGCACGGTATATCCCTCTTACGCGCTCTCCAGATTTTAAAATTAATGTTTCAGCGGCTTTGTCCATGATTTGTTCAATCCGTTTCATAAGCTCGGGAGCCTTCATTCTCTTTTTTATTTCTTCTTCTCTTAGCTTGGGGTCTGCAAGCTTTGTTTTCTCTACAGCGATAATTTCTTCGTATTCCTTTAACTTTTCATCAAAGGTTTTATGTAATACTTTTACAACTGGAGCTTGCACTTCTTGATCTTTAAAATTGGTTGTTTTTTCGGAAAGTTTCTCGGGAATTATTCTAAAATCCAACTCCTAGGTTAACTGCGCCTTATCCGCATTTTTAATAATGTCTCCGATTCGCGTATCTTTTAGAACTTTGTCAGCATATTTTTTTGTAACAGTGGAAGTGTAACCTGATTCAATAACTAATTCTTTTTCCATTAGGTAGGCATCTAGTTTTTTTAAGGTAATACTATTTTCTTTCACATCATCCGGGAGAGCTTCAATTTCCAGTATAATGATCTTAGCCGCAACCCTTCCTTCTAATACGGAGATAGAACTAGATAAGTCTTTTCCGACTTCTACTTCGTATTTAGTACCTCGGACCCCTACTACAGCGGTTGGAGTAATTGTTTCAACGCTCTCTTTCGTATTTAGCTTTTGCGTGCTCACAAGAACTTTTCCAGTTAAAATTTTCATCTGTAAATTCTTTACATCTTGCTTTACAAAGCCGGCAAGCGCAAAATCAGAATTCTCCCGCAGTCGAACGGTAACATCAGAATCCAAACCAGTGATTTGCAAATCACAAGCGGATTTTTTCCCAGTCTTCAAAGATTCCTCATCCTGAATCGTATCTCCGGCTTTTACCTGTTTGCCTCCGACTGTCACGTCCCCTAGCGTAAATAGAACTAAACCCTGTGGTTTAAAGTCCGGTCTAGTTTCAACTACTTTCTGTTCTTCCTTTTCTTTGCAACCGCTAGACAGGATAATCATGATTATTACCATCATTACAAATTTCTTGCGAATCATTTTGTTTTCTTTATTCATTATCATTAAAACTCTCTATCGACAACGTCTTCGAACCGTACTATTTTTTGTCCACCGGGGGTAAATACTAAATAGCCTGCGCTCTCTGAAAATATTATTCCACGAATTCGCTCTCCTGTTCTTAAAACTAATGTCTCAGCCTTCCTCTGCATTGTTGATTCTATCCACAAAAGTGACTCTTCAAATTCAGACGGCTTTTTATTGTTATAATTTTTATCTTCACTCATATCTTACTCCTGTCTAAGTTTTTTTGATTCTTGCATTTTCATATCATGCATAAGCATATCTAATCCAACCCTATTCTAATTTTTTTTCCTAAAAGGATTATTTTTTTTAGAACGGCATCCAAATCATTTTTACATAGAAATCATATTATCTTATTGGCGTAATCGTCTTAAGTTCTTTTTTACTTATTTCCAAGAACGCATTATCAATATTTGCCGATACGGAAATACGTTTCATCTTAATAAGTTTTCCTTTTTTGGACTGACCATTCTTATATACGAAGATACATTCCCTCCCTTGTTCTGCAATTGTTTTGAAATTCTTCTTGGAGATAATGACTGCATTATCAGGAGTGTTTATTTTTTTGTCTAAGGTGAAAACATTCATTACAACTTTTCTATCTTCCGGATTTCCGCTTTCTATGTCTTGGTCTCTTTTACTTGCCATGCTTGAAGACACGGGCTTAATGACGATTTTCTCCTTGCGAATTCGATGCTTCTTTACGATATAGTCTTGAACGTTAAGCGCCCTTAGTTTAGAGATAGACTCGTTTACATCATCCGCTCCGTTTGCATCCGCAAAACCTTCAATTGTCACTTGTGAAATATCAAATTTTTTTGCCGCTTGGATTTTTTCGTCTATGTATTTTTTTTGATCATCCGTTAAGTCTACAGCATTTTTCTCATAATTCACTTGGGAATTGGATGCTTTGATTTTATCGTCATTCAGTAATACATCTAGACCTTCCTTGGAATTATTAGCGAATCCATAGAAGAAATAAAAAGTCTTTGTTTCATTTGTATTTATAGCTTTATCGTTCCAGCGCATAAGAACGGCACTGTCTGTATACATTGTTTTTCTGGGAGTAATTCCCCATGCACTGCTGATAAAATATGGCCAACTTCCCAGAAGTAATTCATCAGGACTATTCGTTCCATCTCTTACTATCAAATCTCCAGTTAACCCTGAAGCATTTGTTCCATTATGAAATAACATTACTCCTTTTGGAACATCACCGCCAGAAAGACTCACTTCCTCTTCCATTGGAGTCAAAAGCTTCTTATTCTCTTTATAGATTGCAACTTTCGGGCCGTCGTTGTCAGCAATCATGATATCAATTAATACAGCCAGGCTCACAGATTGATTACTCGTCGATTTATTAATTAGATTGTATTCGATTCGGTAGTATTTGGGAGAAATCTCGGAGGTCACATGTTCTAGTTTTTCATTGGTAGGAATTAACAACTGTTCTACTTCTACATCTAGAAAATTATACTTCACTAAATTAATTCCAGTGTAGTAGTCTATTTCCTCTGTCCCTGAAATATAAGTCGCCTCACAAAAGCTAGGATTATTACTCGCAAACCTATCTCCTATTTTTAAAACAAAATAAGAAGTAGAGCGTGGACTGGGGTAACCATACATTAGCCGCTTACTTGCGCTCCCGCTTCCAATTCCGATTGTAAATCTTCCGTCAGAAGGTCCTTTGCTTACATTCGTTTCTTTGGGACAACCTTGATTCCAAATGCTACGAACATTTTCCTGCGGAGTTGCATTCGAATTGTAGGATCTTTTCGAAGAATTCGATTCTTTAGAATCCTTTGCATAAGATGGGATATCTTTCTTCTGCCCCCATGAACTTGAACTACATTGTATTAATTGAAATAAACTTATTGTAATAAGTAAATATTTGATCATTTTTTTTCCTTATTTGTTTGTGGTTACTCACTGTTTGGTGTTATCTTTTCGCTTTTTAGTATTTTATGACTTCAAAATTGATCTGTTAACCTTGAAACTCGGATTTAATTTACCTTTATGCTAAACGAACCACCAGTAGCCCCTCGAATGCCTATATTCACAGAATCACCAGTACTCAAAAAAGTGGAAATACCGTCTGATCCACTGAATGCCGAAGAATCGAAAAATGTGGAAATCGTCGGGCAGGTAGTAGTATTTTTGTTTATATAAAGATCTTGGTCACCAGTGCTTACCGTCAAAGCTATTGTATAATTATTTGAACTGGTGGCGGTATAACGATAGTATGCGTAATTTCCAGTTGAAACTGTATTTGAAACACTTGTGTTAAAGGATAGATCTGTGCCTAAACTACATTTTAAATTATTTGTAGTAATTGTTGTTCCAGTAGAAGTATTGGATGATGGGTTACCACTAGTAGATGGAAAAAGAATTAATGTTGTTAGACAATCGGAATTAGACATGCCTAAATCTAAAAGTCCGCGTATATATTGAACAAATTCAAGCAAAGACCCAAATCCCTTTTTATTAAGAAATACAAGTTTGAGCATATCACAGTAAGGCTTCTTATCTTTATCCTCTTCCTTTTGCGCAGCATCGGACCCTGCAGAAAAAGCGGCTCCAGTGCAATTTATTAGAAATGTAAGAATAAGTAATAAAAGTATTTTTTTCATACAAAATTTCCTTCAAATATAGTTTTCAAGAATCTAAATTCACGTTCATTGCCAATAGCTATTAGCCGCTGTTTTGTTAACTTGATCATAATTAACTACCAATTATAGCCGCAAGGAGCGCAAATCCCTCTAAGCTTTTCCAGATTCGCTTCCGCCTCATCTGATTCGGGTCCTCTCGATTTTAATATTCTTTCTAATGCTGCCTTTTGTCCTGGACATTGCGCTTTAACTCGTATGCATCCATCATCTTGTGCCGATGAGTTAGAGCCTCCTTGGTTTGTTGCAGATTCGTATGCTTCCTGAGATTCTTTTGCCATATTTAGATAATTTGCCAAAGTAGGCTGATCTACAAATTTACAGATTGCTGCTCCAGCCTCTGAAGCATCTAACAACTTATCACCTAAACTTGTATCAACACCTCCTGCAGAAAGGATTTGGTTCACCCCTCTACCCGCTTGGTTCGCACGTTGCCAATCTCTACAACCACTAGAATTAGGTCCGCTATGCTTTGCTCTCGCATAACGTTCCTGAGCTTGCTCTGCTCTTCTTTTTAGTTGAGTAATGCGTTCCTGCCTATCTCTCTCTGCTTGTGCGATTCGCTCCAACCGTTCCCTTTCGATTCTCTCTTCCTCCATCTTTTGTTGTTCGATCGCATCATTCTTAACGGCTAATGTATACTCTCCGTCAAACCCTCTTCCACTATACGTCGCAATTTCTGCTTGTATTTTTTTAATTGCTGGTGCCATTGGCGATGCCTTGGGATAAGGATTTAATATCTCTATGGATATAGAGTCCCTATTCCCCTCGGCAGCCCAAATAGGATACTTCGGATTATCCGTGATTGACTCTTTAGCATTTGAAAAAATTGTTTTTCCAGTTTCCTGAATATCCTTATGAAAATCTTTAATTTCCTTAACAGCACATTTTCTGGCTTCACCGACCCCTTTATCGTCATAACAGTCTGCAACTTTTTGCACCGATTCGGCTGTCTTGCAAACTATGGATTGTTCTGCTGATAATTCTTTAGATGAACAATATTCAGGCTTTAATGATTTTAATTTTTCTGTAATTCCAATGGCACATTTAAGTCCTTGTAAGCTATTAGAACCAAAGCTACTATAACATTTTTTAATGGGTTTTATGAGTATAGAATTGAATTCGCAAATCGCAGAATCCATCATTGAAAAGATTGTTTCTGGAGTTTTTGGTTTACATTCGGTTGTCTTGGTTAAAAGATAGCTTGTCTCAGCAAAAACCTGCGTAGTACCAAATGAAATATTTGTTTCGTTAACATTGATATAAAAATAAATAAATAATATAAATAGTATTTTTTTCATTTTAGTTTTCACTCCTATTCTTTTAAATCAAATTCGGACTCTGGGTAGAGTTTATTTATTTCTCGTAATTGCAATTCTTGGTAAGCCTGACGTGCTATCCTATTTGCTTCGGCTTTCAGTTCTTCATCGTTTGAATTTTTTAGAATACTAGCAGATACGGAAAGTGCTCGCTTATAATCTTTCTTTTCTATCAATTCTTCTAGTTTTTGAATTCTTATTTGATTTTTAGAATTTGCTTCAATAGTCTTTAAATACCGCTCTCGTGCTGTTAGCTGCTTTATGTAATAATCCTTTTTACACTGTAAAAACCTTGCATGATACCCTCGTTCATCAGGGCAATTAAGATTTGCCACACTGGTAGCGGCTATACTCAATTCGCTCCTTCCCTCATTTATAGAGACACAATTCGCAATAGTAAAAAATAAAATAAAAACAATTTTGGTCATAGCGATTTACCCCCACTGATTATTTTTCCCATTGCATCTTTTGTAATTTTGGAAATACTTTCGCTTATGGATTTTGAATCTATGCGGCTAAGTAGAAAATTTCCTGTAGATGTACTTTGATATACGGAACCGCCTGAAAATTGATTACCATTAGAGATGCTTGTAATTTTTACGTTTACATCACCTTCCAATGACCAGATACCGACCATATCAATCCACCAAATATCCAGAAGTAAGAAAGTATAAAACAGATTTAAAATACTCAAGTCCGGAACTCTTGTATTATAATCTAAACGAAGGTGATCATAATTTACCTCAACAATTGCATCAATTCCTGCCGTTTTTAACCATCTGGTTCTTTCATCATTTGTCTCAGCCGAAATTAGCCCTAAATCTTGTAAGTTAATTTGTTCCACTTTCTTATTCCCGATACTTTCCATTGCCTCTTTAAAATTTTTTGAGGTAATACTATTTTGATCAAGTACAGCAGATATGTAAGGCCTCCGATCACCAATACTAGCTTGTTTGATTGCAACGCTTACTTTATTTTTAGATTCAGAACCTGACGAGAAAACAGAATCAAGTGAACCCACAACTATAATGTATTTCCTAACGGATTTCAAAAATTCGACTGCATTTTTATCAAGCGGTTTTTCTTGTCTTCCGCTACTGCTACAGGTAGCGAGAGAAAAAGAGCAAAACAAAATAAATACTATAGTCCTTTTCCTAAAAAAAGAGATTCTTAGATTTATAAAAATTTCACCTCTTCTCTTAAGTAAATAGGTTATGGCATCCATACAATCCTCCAGTTATTATTCAAACGGTCATAAAATTATCAGTTCTGAAAGGGGTTAACTTCCAAGGAATCAAACAGGTCTAGTATGTTCACAAACTCGCCGCTTTGTCTATACTCCATATTGGGTAGATTTCTCTTTTTTTTTCTTGTTTTCCTGATAAGGTCACTAATATTAGGTAGATACTTGCAATAGGCAGTTAAGAACTATTATAACTAGTAATTAAAAAATGCATTATAAGTTTAATGAAGAAAGATAAAAACACTTACGGAATTGTTGACGACGATGCAAACTTCCGAAATACCATAGCTGGATTATTACGACTAAGAAAGGACACCGCACAAGTTTTAGATTTTTCTTGTGGAGAGGAGCTACTGAAGTATCCTTATCTCAGAGATATTGATTTTCTTATTGTCGATTTTAGACTTCCAGGAATGGATGGGATAGCTCTTTTAGGAGAGCAAATTATAAAAGACCTTGCGATCCCAAAATTAGTTTTATCAGGCTTCGATGCCGAGAAGAAAATCTTTGAAGCATTGAAACATGGGGCTACTGGCTATATGTTCAAGGAGGAATTATACTCCCTTGATTCTATTTTAGAAACTCTCTCACAAGGCGGAGCGTTTATTACCCCAACCATTGCTTTAAGAGTTGCTACTTTTTTTAAAGATATAAAAAAATCCACAGAGAGTTTTGAAGATCTTACAGACAGAGAAACCCAAATTCTAGGAGAGCTTTCGAATGGTTATTCGCCCAAAGAAATTGCAGATACTTTAAAAATCTCCACTCAGACAGTTCGGGCGCATATTAAAAACATTTACAAAAAATTAGAAGTTAATAACCAAATTCAACTTTTCCGAAAAGTGAAAGATAAGACTTTTTTATAATTTTTCGAAATGCATCTAGGGGAAGATGGGAAAGTGAAAGTCCATAAAGCGATTCGTTAACATTATAAATTAATTCTAATTTGAATTCTATAATTTCCATTCTCTATTTCTTCTTGCAAACTCCCGCCGAGCATCTCCACTTTACGGCTAATACCAATATGTCCTTTGTTTGTATCAATGCTTCCTTTGTAATTTGAATTGGACTTCATTTCTAGTAGAATTTGATCCGCTTCAACTAAATCAAACTTCCAAAAACTTTCTCCGAAGCCATACTTTAAATCGTTATTCGAAATTTCTGTGGCAATAGAATAAAGATTATTTCTGAATTCGATAGAGGCACCGTTCAGCTTACTCTCAATAATTCCATCTA
>JANYCR010000543.1 GCA_025360185.1 Leptospiraceae bacterium
CTTCTTTTTTTCTGTCTAAAAGCTCTGATCGTAAATCGGGGTGCATTGATTCACTGTCTATTCTTTTTTGGTAGAGAAATTCTATGAAGTGCAATATTTCTTTTTTTTCTTGCGTGTTTAAATCTCCAAAGAATTGATAAAAATCTTCCCAATCCTCGGATAATTCTTCTTGCATGAATAGGAGTGCTTTATGATTGCCCTGTGAAATATATTCCGGAATTTCGAGTTCTATTTTTCCGGCTTCCTTTGATTTTGCGATAGTTTCTAAAACAATAAGTCCCATGATTCTATTACCTTTATTATTTCAGAAAAAGCAATCGTTTTTTGTCCATATAGTGCAAATTGAAAAGAGCACCTTCGACAGAATAGGACGTATGAAGAGAGGCTATCTGAATAAACCATTACAGAAAAATCACGGCAGTCACCCTGAAAATTGGATAATATTTGTTATCCGCAAATGCTTTTTTTCGAAATAAAGATTCGCCTTTAGGTAGAATCTACGAACCGTTACTTTCGAAGCTTTATTCGCCGGATTCAATTCCGGTGTTAGAAGGGTTACACCATGTTTACCAATAGAATACCACCACCAAGTAATTATTGTGGACGAGGCACAACTATTAAGAAACAGATTGAATTATAGCAAGGAAAAGTTTATTAAAATACTAATAAAAAAATACTAATCAAAAGGAGGAATATTCCAGCTATAGAAAAGTATTTTAAAGCTTGAACAACTTTATTTTTAGCTTCTATAAAATTAGGTATTTTTTTTATATCCTCATATTTAAGTGCATCCCATTCAGTAAACTTGTACCTCCAATAAAGTAAAATTGCTATTCTAAAAAAAGCATTAAAGTAAAAGATTATAAAAACTGAAATAATTAGCATAAGAGTGAGTGACATAAAATTACTTCTTACCGCAACTCATGTTGTTTCCACATTTATTTTTATTTTTTAGACTTATTAAGCAACTCATATTTAAACCGCATACTTCTACTGGAGTTGGAGTAAAAAATTTTACCCCGTTTACTTCAAAACCTATTTATAAATAGGAAGCAATTCGACTTTGTTTTAAGCTTTTCATTAACATGAACTCGATGTAAGAAAAAGAAATTACCACAAAGTGCACAAGGTAAATAAAAAACACAAAGGACACTAAGATGTTTCACAAAGAACATTAAATAAACAAGAACCCTTGTGAGCTTTGTGAAAACTTTGTGGTTATAAAATTCTTATATCGAGTTCACGTTAATTTGTGGATTAGAATTATCGAGAAGTTGAATGCAAAGAGCGACAGCGAGCCGACAGGCGCTAGAAAGAAAAACAAACCTACCCATCTCTGCGCCTCTTCAAATAATATTCTTCATATATGTATTTTTCCACACTCACCATTAAAACTCTAACGTCAAACTCAATGTTGCTTCCTAAGGGTCGCAACATAATGTGTTCATCCGTGGTAATCTTTTAAAATCCCTAGGTATACCACCAAGCCCAAGCGATTAGCAAAAACTGAATTGGAAGTCTAAGCGCGAGTAGCCACATAGGAGTTTTCATACCTGCACCTTTAGAAGTAAAGTGGTAGATATTGGCTGGAAAGACCGCGATGAGTAGGGCGACCACACCCCAGGCAGCAAGGCTTCTTGTAGCTTCGGGGATAAGGGCAATACCTAAAATGATTTCAGCTACACCACTGAGATATACAAGCATTAGTCGCATAGGGAGAAAAGGAGGAACGATACGCAAGAAAAACTTGGGTCTTAAAAAATGTGTAATTCCAGCGGCGGTGTAGAGAAATGCCATGAGGTAGAGGGTAATTAGCTTTAGTTCCATTGGGAATTCCTTTTATATTTTATCTCGACGAATATCTTTTACTTTCTCTTCGAAAGTTTTAAGCGGTTGACGGTTTTCTTGTGCAATTGTATTTTCTTTTCTTTGAATGAGTTCTAGAAGTTGACTAGAAATTTTTCCTAAATTTTCACTTAATTCATGTAAGGATTCAGCGGCGCGTACAGAATCAAGAGTAAGGTCAGCTTTATTGATATTTCTGGCTTGAAACTCAGAGAGAGCATTTTTTTCATCTGAGACTAATGCACATATACTCTCTGCAATTTCTGTAATATTTTTTACATCGCTATTTATCGCAAAGCTTGCCTTTTCTTGTTCTTTAATATTTGCACTGAGTTCATTTAGAAATGTTTCATTTTCTTCGACTACGTTTGAAACTGTTTCTAATTTTCCAGAAGTTGCCTGGATCATAGTAGAACTTTTTTCAATATTCTTTACAGTTGCGTTTACTATCTGGTGAATTTCTTTAGACGATTGTAAACTTTGTTCTGCTAATTTTTGTACTTCCATGGCTACCACCGAAAATCCTCTTCCCTGTTCGCCAGCCCGCGCTGCTTCAATAGATGCGTTAAGCGAAAGAAGGTTGGTTCTGTCTGCTATATCGTTTATCGTTTGCGAAATATTTAGAATCTTTTCGGATTGGGATTTCATTTCATTTACCACTTTCATTGTATCATTTAGAAATGCTACACTCTCGGTAGAAATTTCTCTTGCATGAGTGGCACGTTTAGAAGATTCTTTTCCGCCTTTTGAAATTAGGTCTATAGACTCAGCCATTTTTTGTGTTCGGGTTAGGATTTTGGAAATCATATGAAGCTGTGCGTTGGAAATCGTATTAATCTCTTCTCCATCACCTACAATTTTGTCAATGACGACTGCATCTTTCTGGAAATAGACTTCCTGCGCCTTGACGGTTTTTTCCATTGTGCCAGAGTTATCCTTTAGCCGCTCCATCATTGTGGTGAGGCTAATCGAGATTTCTTCTATTTTATGAAGTAGCTGCTCCATCACAGTGGTATTGAATTTATATTTTGATTCTGACTCGGAAAGCATTCCCATGAATGCCCGCGTATCATTCGCAAGGTATGCAATGGTAAAGCTTGCGGCTAATAAAAACATTATCTTTGAAAGCTCTGTTGGCAAACGCAAGTAATGCGCATCGAGTAACTTAGATGGGTCATTTGTAAAAGACATCCAGCCCGATGATAAAGATAAAATAATCAAAAGTAAATAAAGCGATGCTGAGAAAAAACCTGTGAATAAGGAAAATTTTTTATCGAGTCTAAGACCAGCAAGACAAATGTAAAGAAAGAAAACATCAAACGTAGCGGGTTCTTTTAGAGATAAACTCCAGCCAAAATTTGGATCAAAGTGCATTCCATATTTTGCACCGAAGACGCCTAATAAGTCTATACCTGTCGATATATATTTAATCCAATAGGTGTAGGAAATTCTAGGAAGTGCAAATTCCCAAAAAATTGCACTTACAAGCATTAATCCTGCAATTAGAAATAAAGAGAAATAGACAGGCGCCGTGCTTCCAGATCTATAGGCAGAGAATGCAGTCAAAAAAAATAAGGCAATAAAGCCGAAACGGATTCGATTTATTTTTCTTTCGACTTCTAAACTTTTTTCTTCGTATGATTTTCGAAATATTACATCTGATTCTCGCTTCCCTTTCTTGGTTTCTTTGCTCACGCTTTTCTCCTATTAGATACTTGCTTTTAAAGTCTCGATAAGTTCTCTAGCTTCTTTTTCTTCTTGTGATTTTTTTGTAGCAGTCCATTTCAATTCTTTTGCCATAACCGATGCTACCGGTTTAACTAAAGTTTGCGCTAAATCCAGATCGGTAAATAGAACACGGATTCTTCTAGCAATTACGTCGAGTACGGATAAGGCAAACTCACTTCTAATTGCATGAATAATTTCTTCTTCAAAATAACCCGATTCTTTTATGATTTCTTTGGGCTTACTACCTAAGATTTCAAATACTTCACCGCCATAATAATTTCTTAGACGTTTGGACGTTTCTATATCTAGTTTATAATCTTGTGCTATTTTAAGATACATATTTTCGGAATAGCCACCTTTTCCTATAAAATTATAATTATAGGTTTCGCAGGCTCGCACAGGAATTAATTTTCCGACTTGTACCATTTTGTCTGTTAGGTCTTCTGCCATTTTGCGGTAAGTAGACCATTTGCCACCACTCATCGTTATGAGGTTTGAATTTGAGACTAACATCATTTCTTCTCTGGAAATATTTTTTGTATCAGAGCTTCCGGTCGTAGAGATAAGAGGTCTTAACCCCGCGAAAACGGAAAGTATATCTTCCTTTTTTAGTTTACTTTCTAAGTATTCATTTCCAGTTTTAAGAAGAAATTCTACTTCATTCTCTAGAGGAATTGGCTCCTGTGTTATTTTATCAATGGGTGTATCAGTAGTTCCCATAACTACATGATCTTCCCATGGCAAAAGAAAAACAACTCTACCGTCGCTCGTCTTTGGGATAATCATTGCGCTATTGCAAGGAACTTTCAATTTAGAAAAAACTAAATGAATTCCCTGGCTAGGAGCTAATATTGGCTTTGCGTTTGCCTCATCCATTTTACGAACTTCGTCAATGTATACGCCTGTTGTATTGATTACTAGTTTAGTGCTGACTGAAATTTCTTTACCGGATAACAAGTCTTTGACTTTTGCGCCTATAATTTTTCCTGAATCATTTTTTATTAGGGAAACTAATTCGACTTTGTTGCAAACGCAGGCGCCTTCCATTTCAGCAGTTCTGGCAAGTAATACATTTAGTCTAGCATCGTTAAATTGTGCATCATAGTAAGCTATTCCACCGCGGAGGTCGGTTTCTTTGACTGCGGGGAATTCTTTTATGAATTCTTGCTTGGAAATTCTTTTATGTCCCGGCAAACCACTGTCACCCGCTAATATATCATACATGGTTAGTCCAAGAGAGTAATAAGGCTTTTCATAGAATTTATAACTGGGCATTAAAAATTTGAGTGGTTTTACAAGGTGGGGTGCATTTGCTAGTAGCCGCTTTCTTTCTGATAATGCTTCCCTGATTAAATTAAAATGAAATTGTGCTAAGTATCTAACTCCTCCATGAATTAGTTTGGTAGATCGGCTTGACGTACCGGAAGCAAAATCTTTTCTTTCAATTAAAGCTACATTCAAGCCCCTTAGGGAGGCGTCATGCGCGGTTCCTGCCCCGGTTGCTCCACCGCCTACAATTAAACAATCGAACTCTGTTTTACCCAGTCTATCTATTTGCTTTTTTCTTTCGATTTGTACTGCCATAATTCATTTCCTAATTCACAAGATTCTGCACTGAATAAATGCATCATTCTTGATGTTTTAAAAAACAAAATCCTTTTTTTGTGAGAGTCAAAAATTACTTAACTTCAAACACTTCTACACCATCCCATGCGTCTGTGGTTCCATGTTTTAGATAGTATTCGCAACGAGTTTGAAATAGACTGGCTGCTTTATCATCTGGATTTGCCTCTGCTACAGTTCTAAAGATATTTGCTGCCGCTTCAAAATCTTTTTGTAAATAGAAAAATATTCCCCGTTCAAACATCGGCTTGGATTTAGATTTGAATTCCGCGTTATCCGGAGATGGATCGTGAATGATTTCCAAGATTCCTACTGAATCTTTTTTTCCTTTTACTTGCACCCTGCCGAGCATTCGGTATTGGTAGTCATCCTGGTTTTTAATTCTCTGAAAAGTCACATCACTAATTAAAATGGGTGCGCCGTAGATTTTTGTTAAACCTTCAAGTCTGGATGCGAGATTCACTGCATCCGAAATCACTGTGGCATCCATGCGATTAGCCTCACCGATTGTGCCAAGCATTAGGTTGCCTACATGGATTCCAATTCCAATATTGATTGGTTTATAATTCGATTTATTTCGAAGGACATTGTATTCGCGGACGGCATTTTGCATTTGAATCGCTGCACGAACTGCATCTTCCGGATTTAAGGGGAAAAGAGCCATTATTCCGTCACCCATAAATTTATCAATGAACCCCTGGTTATTTCGAATGATAGGTCCCACTCGTTTTAAATATGCATTTAGAAATTTGAATGTTTCTTCGGGGGTCATCGTTTCGGATAACGCGGTGAAGCTTCTAATATCGCAAAACATCACAGACATTTCGGTCTTTGTTTGGTCTCCGAGAAGAACTTGTGTGATATCATCTCTATGTAAAAACGTGATGAAGTCTGCCGGGACAAATCGACTGTAGGCGAGGTTTGTTGATTTCAAATGGATAGACAGAGATTGTGTCCTTTGAAATGTTTTTGAGAAGATTAGAGAAAGAATAAAAGATTGAGAAAAAATGAAAATAAACAATCCAAATGGAGTCAAGAAACTCGAACCGTAAATTTCATTGACTATGATATCTCCAATGATGGCTATGAAAAAAATTGTCCAACCCACGCAGGCAGCAATTGCTCCAATACGTTTACGGATAATGGATAATATCAATACATAAATACAATAAAATCCGCAGAATAAAGTAAAAAGCTGGAAGTAGGGTAGGGTTTGAGTAAAAAAGAGTGGTGGGGTTAATAATACGATACCTACAAACGTTGTTCCGATTATATTCATCACAACCCAGACTCTTCTTTTAAATTCTGTCGAATATAAATAAAATACAAAGCCAGCGAAAACCTGCGTGCTTGCGTAAAAAGTCGTGTATTCAATTTTAATTTGTATATCCCAATTGATATTAGGGAATAGAGCTGTTATCCACGTCTCTCCTGTAAATAGAATTCGAATAGAAATAATTAGACAAAAAAGTCCAAAGAATAAATAAGTGTTCTCTTCTCTTCTTAAAATATAAAGCCCGAAGTGGTATATAGTCATTATGCACAAAACACCGAATAAAAAGAAATCATAGAAGAGTGCATTGCTATTTTGCTTGATAATATCTTCTTCTAATCCTAAATATAGGTTTTGCCAGAGTCCTCCTTTTTTATGATTAAAATTGGATACATGGACTATGATTTCAATTGGATTCTCCGCTCTAAAACTATGTATTTGACTATTATAATGTGGCTCCATGTCACGCCTTGAAACACCGACTCGTCCATCTTCTGAGACTAATATGCCATTAACCCATACTTTGGAAGCGGTCGCGGCATAACTAATTTTTATTGCGAGTGCTTGTCCAATTTGTGAGTCATCTATTGGAATTGTAAGTTTATAAGTAGCATATCCTTCTCCGGATAATATTTCAGAGTTAACATTTTTTCCATTCCAAGTGCCTGGAACAGAAATAAGCGCCGAGCGAACGGGAGGATTTTCACCACGAAAATCAGTTGGGCTTAGGAAACGCAGCCAGAAAAATTCCCACTCCCCTTCCAGATTTATCATTCCATCGCGTTTAAAATCCCATGGTTCGACAGGCTTGGTTGGTGAGCCTGTCGAATCCACACCACCAACCAAGCTTAAAACACCACTGACACTTTTCGGTGCAGGTTTTTGGTTCTTCGATCTACAATCTATAAATAGAAGCTGGACTAGAATTAGTAAAATTATATATAAATATCTCATGTAAACTCAGTTAATTTCAATGGAATACACTTATTTAAAGTTCTTTTAAGATTTGGCAACTAATAAAAATGAGTTTCTTGGAAGAGACAGAAAAAAATAAAGTCTAGAAGTATGAATCCAATAGAAAGTTTTGAATTAATCAAACGCGGGACAGTAGAAATTATCCCCGAAGCGGAATTAAAAGACAAATTAAATTTGAATCGTAAGCTCATCATCAAAGCAGGGTTTGATCCGACCGCACCCGATTTGCATTTAGGTCATGCGGTGTTACTTCGAAAAATGAAGCATTTTCAAACTCTCGGTCATGAGGTTCAATTTTTACTCGGCGACTTTACAGGAATGATTGGAGACCCGACTGGAAAATCAGAAACTCGCAAGCGGCTAACGAAAGAAGACGTTGCAAGGAATGCTGAAACTTATAAAGAGCAAGTTTTTAAAATTCTAGACCCAGATAAAACAAAGATTGTTTTTAATTCTCATTGGTGCTCTAAGATGAATTTTGAAGATGTGTTGATTTTAAGTTCTAAATACAATGTGGCTCGTCTCTTAGAGCGAGATGATTTTAGCAAGCGGTATAAAGCGGGTAACCCCATTTCGCTAATTGAATTTTTATACCCTCTCGTGCAAGGTTATGACTCTGTCGTGATGGAAGCAGACATAGAACTCGGCGGCACAGATCAAAAATTTAATCTACTCGTCGGTCGCGAATTACAAAGGGATTACGGTAAGACACCGCAAACTGTCATTACCCTCCCACTTCTAGTTGGTTTGGATGGAGTTAAGAAAATGTCTAAATCATTAGGAAATTACATTGGTTTTAATGAAGAGCCAATCAATATGTTTGGCAAAATCATGTCTATTTCTGATGAGCTAATGTGGAATTACTTTGAATTGCTTACTGACTTACCAAAATCAGGAATTGAAAATAGAAAACACTCTATCGAAAAAAAGGAAGCACATCCGAAAGAAGTAAAGACAGAGCTTGCAAAACTTATTATGGATCAATTTCATAATCCAGAAAAAAATTCGGAAGCAATAGAAGAATGGAATCGAGTGCATAATACAAAAAACCGCTCTATTCCAGATGAAATTGAAACCTTTCAAGTCGGCGAAGACGTGTTTGCCGCAGGTCAAACGCAGCTCTTACAAATCTTAGCAAAGCAAAATTTTATTCCATCGACTTCAGAAGGAAGAAGACTAGTCAAGGCAGGGGGTCTCTATCTTAACGAAGAAAAACTTTCTGATGAGAAGTATGTTGTTGAAAAAGGAAAAGAGTATTTAGTGAGACAGGGAAAAAAAGGAAAATTTTTAAAAATTTTAACATAAAATATGTTGACAAAATATTCTGATACCTACAATGGCACCGTTCATGTCTCATAGAAGTATGAGGCTAAAATTTCTCCTGTTTATTCTCCTTGTTTTTAGTAAAATTTTATTTTCCGCCGAAGTAAACCTTCGGTCGGAAAATGTTTTTATTTGTGATCTACTAGAAGATAATCCAAATTATCTCCTTATTCTATACAAAGACCAAAAGTATAAAATTCCGCGTAGCGAAGTTCTAGCGGTTAATCTCGATATATCGAGTAGTCATAGGGCGTATCAAAATTCTATTTTAACCTTGGATGACAAAACAATAGTGAAGGGTCAGCTAACCGAAGAAACGAATGAACTGATTACGATTCGAGTGGGAAAAGAAGAGTTAGCTATTCCCAAAAATACGATCAAAGATTTAAAAAGACCAGAGGCTAATTCTAATATTTCGCTAGATAATTATAAGGTAGCAGAAAAACAAAAGTCTGATTCCTCATGGACTCTTGGACTATACGTTTCTGGATTTAAAAATGGGCGCGAAGTAGGTCTAA
>JANYCR010000555.1 GCA_025360185.1 Leptospiraceae bacterium
CTTGTTTTCTGTGGAGAAAATCCTCGTAAGCCCGAACTGCTTTTTCTTTTTCGACTACTTCGCCCTCTTGCCAGCGTCCATCTATCTGCATTGCAAATCGAGCTAAATGAGCATTATCCGGTAGAGTAATTCTAAATCGTCCTTCTCTCTGGCGATTTTCTGGATTATAAAACTTTAACTTGATTTCGGTAAATGCGATGAATCCATCTAATACTGTGTTAGATTCATAGCCCTTTAGAACTAACCCCGCTCCATCGCCTGCTGTAAGTGATAGCGGTGAATCAGGAATTTCCGCTTCTTCTATTTCTTTTCCCGAAAAAAAGAAAATGAGGCTAGATACGAGTAGGATTTTAAATAGATTTTGTTTGGATAAGAAATTAAATTTCATAAGAGACTCCGTAAAAGTAACTTGGTTTGAGATAAGAATTTAGGCAATAAATATTTTATTGATTTGCTTCATCCGATTTTAAGGCATTTGGAATTGTTACAAATAGAGTCAAAGAATTTTTGTCTTGACAGTGTTTATTTTAAAATACAGTCTTAGAATTTCAATTTTTTAAAGTGAGGATATCTATAATCCAAATTATAAAGAGAATCTCTTTTCTAATCCTATTTTTATTTTATCAAAATGCTTTTTCGGCGCCGGTAGATTTATTCGAATCAATTGGATATGAAGACGAAGCAGAACTTAGAAAAGCGATTAAAGCAGGGGGGAACGTAAACCAGATTTCACCCGAAAAAGAAATCAGTATTTTAATGGCTTCGATTGAAACAATGAAACCTAATCTGGTGAAATTACTATTAGACTCTAAAGCTAATCCAAATTTAAAAATTCCAGCGAATGGAAAAACAGCACTCATGCATTTTATGACGAAATACAATATGAATTCGGAAGAAAGGGAAAATGGGGTATATAGCTATTCTGATACGAATGAAGGGATAGAAATTTTTAACCTATTGATCAAAGCTGGGGCAAAGGCAACTGAAAAGGATAAAGAAGGAAAATCAGTATTAGCTTATGTACTAGACTCATCTTCTGCGGGGAGAAGTGAAGCAATTATAAATACTTTGCTAGAGAAGAAAGCAGACCCCAACCAAAATTTTAGCAACGATATTTCCAAGCCTATTTGCCTCGTTGCCGCTGAAGATACATCGGGTAATCAACGTTTGGCGTTGAATTTTTTTTTAAAACGAAAAGGTTGTGATCCTAACAAGCAATATGTAGGACGTAACCAGTACACAACTACACTTCTACATATTGTTGCAACAAATAAGGACAGAGATTTAATCGAGACTTTGTTGGTAGCTGGGGCAAATCCAGATAAAGGTGCGTCGGATAGTATGATGGATTACATGCCTATTTTCAATGTTATCACTGACATAGAATTATTGGAGCTAATGCTAAAGTTCAAAGCAAATCCAAATTCCATTGAAAATCAAATTCATATTTTAGAACATGCAGCAAGAAATGTTGCGGACGATGAAACTGGTGAGAGGATAATTAATCTTTTGCTATCAAAGGGAACTGAAATCAATCATCCTAAATTATTTGATTCTTATATGAACGAAAACAAAGCAGTGTATGCCGCACAAATAGTTTCCCATATTCGGATTGAAAAATTTTTAGTAAAAAAGGGAGCCCTAAAATCAAACGAATTAAAAAGCAAGGATTCGAAAAAGAAAAAATGAATTCTGTAAATAGAAAAAAATTTCTTTACTGCACAAATGGAAATAAATTACAGTCTAATAATCACAAGTAAATGGGGACGATTTGGTTTCGACTGTTGTAGACCTGGGTACTGTGGCATGTAGAGGTGAGAGTCCGACTTTAAAAACTTTCAAAAAACAAACGCTAACAACGAATTAGCTTTAGCAGCTTAATTTAAGCTTCTACGAGAAACTGCTCTAACTTTCCGGTGGGCAGCGTATCGACTCTAAACGGAAAGTTGCATTCATCGTTCTCCAGCTTGGATGAATGCAGAACCAAAGTTGGATAGGAGTGAATCACCTGTTTGTAGGTCAAGGCGCTTCGAGATTTATATACAAACTAAACATGTAGAGGCTTTACTTATGTGCAATAGGACCCGGGTTCGACCCCCGGCGTCTCCATTTTTTCCAATTGACTAGGCATATTGCAACTCTTCTCATGGAGGAATGAATAGACTCCTAACCTCGTTTAACAACCTCCAAAAAGTTTTTTTGTTTGTGTTTTTTTTAACTCCTCTTATCCTCTGGGGGCAGGAAGATAAAAAAATGAAATTCTCCACTGAACGATATAAATCCGATTGGGAAAAAATTGCTGCTGATGAATCGAAGGGCTTACCCAAATCCGCTCTCGAAAAAGTAAACGCGATTTACAAAAAAGCAAAAGAGGATAACAATCCTTCGCAGACGATTAAGTCTACCATATATCGCGTGAAGTATATCGGGCAAATAGAAGAAGATGCATTTGCAAAAGCAATCGAAGAATTACAAAAAGAAACCGATGCGGCGACGTCTTACGCAAAACCGGTATTACACTCTATTCTAGGGGAAGTCTATTGGCAATACTACAATAACAACCGCTATTATATCATGCAG
>JANYCR010000584.1 GCA_025360185.1 Leptospiraceae bacterium
TTGGTTTTTTAATTTGTCTTGCATCTAGATGACCAATCGTTAGATTTTCTTTGACAAAGTATTTTGCGGTAACTCGCTTGATATCCTCTTCTGTGATGCTATTTAATTTGTCATAAGACAGAAATAAATCTTCCCAACTTCCGGTGAGCAGTTCGTAGTAACTAAGATTATCCGCTAGGTTTCCATTATTATCAATCTCTCTTAAAAAATCAGCGGTCATTTTATTTTTAATTCGCTGTAATTCTTCTGTTGATACTTTTTCTGTTTTTAATTTTTCAACTTCTTCCCATATAATAGATTCAAGCTTCGCAGGATCTGCATCAGAGTTTAATTGTGAGTAAATGCTAAGCAGATTAGAATAGCGCTCTCCTGGGTCAGAGCCCCATGCATCTACACTAGAAGCTAATCTATCTTTTAGAACGAGACGTTTATAAAGCCTACTGCTTGTGCCTTGGGTTAAAATAGAATCAATTACATCAATGACGCTGCTATCAGGGTGCGGATAAGCGGGCTTATGCCATCCCATGATATAAATAGAGCCGCCAGGGTATTGGAAACTAATTCGTTTTTCACCGGTATTAAATTTTTCTTTTACTCGCGTTCCTAATTTTTTTTCCGAAGAAGGTTTTAAATCAGAAAAATACTTTCGGATCATAGTTTCTGTTTTATCGAAATCCAAATCTCCGACTATCGCAATAACCATATTATCCGGCGTGTAATGTTTCTTGAAAAAGTTTTCTGTTTCATAAATATCAAGAAATGGAATATTCGATTCATAACCAATTACAGGTTGTCCATAGGCATGTTCTCCAAAGGCTAACGCTAAGTATTTCTCTCTTAGAATTCCCGCGCCACGATTTTCTACACGCATACGTCTTTCTTCCATGATTACATCCCTTTCGGTGTAGTATTCACGCAGGATTGGATTTTTTAGTCTATCAGATTCCATCTTTGCCCAGATTTCGAGTCTATTTGCTGGTAGCCGTATCTGGTAGTTAGTAACATCATGCGAAGTATAGGCATTAAACCCTACTTGACCGTGCTGTTCATAAATGTAGGTATCTTCCGCTTTTACAATGTATTTTTTTTGTATAGCCTCAACATCTTTGAGCCTAAGTTCAAGTCTCTTAATTCGCTCTAATAATTCGGGTGTAGCTTTCTTTGACTCATCTTCTAGATTTCTTTTTTCTAATCTTAATTTATCTAATTCACTTCCTGTAGCTTTTAAAAGAATATGGAATTTTTTTTCCTCGGCAAAGTTTGTCGTGCCTACATTTTCTGTGCCTTTAAATAGCATATGCTCTAATAGATGTGCTGTTCCAGAAATTTCTCTGGTTTCATCCACTGAACCGACTTTAAACTTTGCGTAAAGGGCAAGTGTAGGTGAAGTAGTATTTTTCATCATAATGAGTTTTAGTCCATTTTCGAATTGAACTTTCTTTATGGACTGTTTAAGCCTAGAAGCCACATCCTCGAAAATATTTTCTGCATTTATCTGTGTAATAAGCAAAATAAGGGTAATCAGACATACTTTAATGAATTTCAATGTTCCTCCTGGAATGTATGCAATATGTAATGGGCAGATTTTTATAAATCTACATGTTAAGAGATATGTTTTACAATAGAAATAGTTCTGACTTTCCATTCAATCTATTTTGGTAAAAATCCAGAGAGTCTTAGATAAATGATTTAAAGAATTGTGCATATTGAAAATATTGGAATCGCTTGGAAATTAACATGAATTCATATAAAAAATTATTACCCTGGGTAGCATTCTTGGTTTGCTCACAATGTGCTTCGGTAGGCGAGAAATATATAGAAGCAGCAGCAGATGGTAACCTTTCCGAAATGGAATCGATAAGCCAAAAAAACGTGGGTCTGATTAATGCACGCGAAGAGAGAAATTGGACGGCACTCATTGCCGCGTCTAGTACAGGTAAATTTGAAATTGTAAAATACTTGGTGAATAAAAAAGCAAAACTAAACTTAAGAACAAATCTAGGTGATACTGCGATTTATAGAGCTTCGGCAAATGGGCACACTGATATCGTGAAGTTTTTATTAGAGTCAGGGGCAAATCCTAATATCAGAGACAAAAAGGGCGATTCCTGTTTAATTAAAGCTGCTTCCAAGGGACAAATTGATGTTATGCGTATTTTATTAGAAGCAAAAATAAATCCCAATGAAGTTAGGCTTCCCGGTATAGATACTACTACTGCACTCATGGCTGCTGCGCAAGAAGGTAGAGCAGAGGCTATCAAGCTATTAATAAAATATAAAGCTGACGTAAATGCAAAAAACCATAATGGCGATACGGCTCTAAGTCTAGCATCTTCAGCAGGGCAGATAAATGCGGTTAGACTCTTAATTGAATTCGGAGCTAATGTTAATAATGCCTCTCTATTTGGTCTTACACCTATGCTTCACGCAGAAGAAAACGGCTTTAAGGATATAGGTTCAGAATTACAAAAAGCGGGAGCTAAAGAATGAAAGTTATTTTAATTTATTTTATATTTGGATGGATTTCTTTTTTATATGCAGGGGTAAATGAGGATTTATTGCAAGGTGCATCGGAAGGTAATATTGCACTTGTAAAGCGGTCTATTGAGCAAAGGGCAGAATTAGAAACAAGGAACGCCGAGGGCGAGACTGCATTAATTCTTGCTTCTTGGTATGGCTCGCCTGAAATTGTAAGCCTGCTTTTAGAGAATGGGGCAAATATAAATGCACAGGATAATACTGGTTATACTGCAATCGCAAAAGCATCTTCCCTCGGAGTTGGACGGCATTATGAGATTGTAGAAATTTTAATTCAGGCATGTGCAAATTTAAATATAAAAACTAAAGACGGTAAGAGTCCATTTCTATTGGCAGTTTTGAATGGACATTCAGAGCTTGGAAATACCTTAAAAAAAGCAGGGGCAAAAGAAGAGCCTTATTTTATTGGATCTGCGGCTGATAGTGAATTGCTACTTGCTACTGCAGTTGGGGATTTACAAAGATTCAAGTATGTTTTCTTTTTTAAACCAAATGTGAATGTTGTTGATAAACTAGGACAAACTCCCGTTATCCACGCTGCAAGAAACGGTAATTTAGAAATGCTGAAACTTTTACTTAAAGCAGGTGCTAAAGTAGGTTTAAAAGATAAAACGGGCAAAACAGCGCTTGTGTTTGCAGCACGTCGAGGTCATAAAGAAGCAGTAACAGTATTGCTAGATTTTGATGCAGATGTAGATTTAGAGGATAATGACCATTTTACCGCTATTACCTGGGCGGAAAGATTTGGTCAAAGGGATATTGCGGATTATTTGAGAAGGTTGAGCGATAAGTAATGTAAGCGGTTAATTGGTTGTGAGCTATAGCAGTCTTTCTTAAAGCGGGTAAAATTAGTTTTTAAAAATTTAATATTTAATTCGTATAGAATAAGCGACATTACCAATTCATTTCCTCTTTGGGACCTTTGATTTCTTTGGAGGATCTATATTTGTTTCTAATTCTAAATCTGCTAGTTTAAGACTTACCTCTTCTAGCGTTTTCTCGATGGCTAGAATGGATTTTTCTTCTACTTCAGAAGTGCGATAGACACCATAGAACAGAAGACTGTAATCTTCTGATTTTCTTGCAGTTACGGGAATAGGATTTTTGTTGGATTGTTTTAGTATACATTCAATTTCTATGATTACGCTACCAGATTTTGCGAGTAATGGAAAGTAACCGCTTGCAGGCCAGAATCCCGGAATATAAGTCGACCAAAATATTTTTTCTCCTTTTTCTTCATTTCCACCGAAAGGTAAATAGAAAAAGAAGAACTCGGGATAATAGGTATATTGTCCGATTCGCATTTCTTCGATAGCTCTAAATTGAATTTCTATATTCACAATTTTATCGGAATTTTGTATGTCTTCTTGACCCCAATAAATTTCTGAAAATTTTCCTGAGTTTGCGATACTTGTAAGTAGAGCTTGTTTTAATCTTTTTTTATAAACATCGATTATATCAGGAGAATCTTCAATAGTAACTTTGGGAACGATAAGTGTTGGTTCTTTTAGAACGGCAATCAATCCTGCGTTTGATATTCGCGGGTATTTCTTGTAACCCACTGTCCGATTTATAAGATTTGCCTGGCAACCAAGTAAGAATAAAAGAATAACTAGAAATTTCATTAGAAAGCTATTCCTACCATAAAACCATAATTTAATTTGACCCGGTCAATGGGTTGAATTGCATATTTTAGCTGCTCTTGTAAAATATAAAATTCCTCCAGGCTGATTGGATTTTTATTTAAAATAGATGCTTGGATATTGTAATTGTAGTGCGGATTATGGAGGTTAACCATTCCAAATTCTATACCCCCAATGGCTCCACCTGGCAATACTAGCTTTACTCCAAGTCCATAGCCAGAATAAAAAGTAGCAGGAGCGTCAGCCGACATATGCAAAATCGGAATTGGACGATTTGGTCTTTCATTTTGATAAATTGGATTGAATACAGCGTTTTCGGATTGGTTGATCAATACGGAAGAGTCTGTGCGACCTAGATAGAGAGGAATATAAATAGGAATATTTTCTTTTATAAAAGGGTAAAAATGTAAAAATAAATTGGTTCCTATTTGAGGCAAAGGAAAAGTAGCTCCATAGTCTTGGGACGGAACAGAGCCTGCTTCTGTGTAGACTCCTTTGCTTAAAGTGCGGGTTCCATCATAATAAGAGAAATCATAGTAATTTTGCCTGCTAAAATTTCTTGAGATTCCAATAGAAAAAAATCCATTTATATTATAACCGAGGCTAATTACGGATAGCTTATAAAAGCTATCGGGTAGACCAATTTCAATTGTATATTTGTATTTTAATCTTTGTTTTTCTTGACCGTAGGCACCTACTTCTGCATAAGAAAGTTTTCTATTTCCAATATCTTCCTTTGGTAGTGGAGAATTATTCGTATCCGCTAATATACTAAAGGACAAAATGTAAAAAATGAAATAAATAAAGTAGATAGTTTTCATAGATCAAAATCCTTCTTGAATGCAAGAGAGAATACAGAGACATTCCTATCGAAAAAGGAAGATACTTTTGGTAAGGTAGGATTTATTTGAATAGATAATTTTGTATCGGAAGAAATATAAAAAGCATCGTATACATTAAATAGATAAATGCTTCCAGCAAGTAAATACCAAACCCCAGAACTAGATCCAAATTCTTTGCTATCTTGTTCCAAAGAGGAGGCTTTATACAGACCAACGGCAGAAACGGTTAATGGCAAACCGAGCTGATAGGAAAAAGCAGAAGCAGCATACATTTCTGCACTTTGTTTTTGGTATTGATGTCTGTAATAATTTTGCTCCCGACCTACCCAAATAGAAAACAAAAAACTTCCAGCAAATAAATAAGACTTTGCATTTTTATGAAAGGCAGACTGTCCTAACCCCGGGAAATAGAAAGAAAGTTTTGCATAATTATAATTTCGCGTTTGTTGATTTTTATCCGCCAATTCATTTACAGGAAAATCAATTTTTTGTTCTTGCATGGGTATTGATTTAGATTGACAAAAAAGTTTTATTTTCGATTTAAAAAATTCCATTTCTTCTTCGCTACAAAAAAGACCAGAGCATTCGATAGAAAACTCTTCTAGGGTTAAATTACTATTTGCTTCAACTATATAGAAATTGCGAAAGGAATTGATTCCAGAAAGGCGAATGCTTCCCCAAATAAAATAATCTCCACCATTTGATTTGGTTTCTTCTGAAAGTTTTTTAAAAGAAGGGATACTGTTAGGATTAGATTCTGTATCTCGGTTTGTTATTATTTCTATTCCCAACTCCTGAAAAGATCTAAGTATCTTTTTCGATTCAAATATGGATACTTCATTCGAAATTCCCTGAGCGGATAATAAGGGATAAACTATAATTTTTTTAGTTACTTCGGCATTTAAGTCGAAAAGAACAGTAAGAAAAAGAATTAAAAAAAAATTAAGAATTGTCATACTTATATAAGTCTTTTATCAATAAATTCTTTGCCTTTATCGGAAAGAACAACTTGTTTAGTAGAACTTGATACAATTACTTCTTCTTTATATTTTTGAGATAGGAAACTAACGAAATCAAAAATTTCCTGCCTAGAAAAAGGAGGAAGGTTGCTTATATTTTCTAAAAGAAGTTCTGGGGACATACTCAAATAGCCTTAGACATTTAGTAATAATGTCAAGCAAAAAAACCTACAAAAATATATGTCTAAGTTTACTTTTCTTTCTAACATCGAAGCGGCTAATTTTGCATCTCACTTATTTCTCTACGCTCCCAGAATTCTATGTAAATTTCTATTAACTAAAGTCCATAAAATTAATTTGTATGAAACTTAATTTGCATTAGAGATAAATCATCAGTAACCTTTCCGGTGTGATTTATATTATTTACGATTTCTTTTAAGTCTGCTTTTGCAGTTTCAACTATTCGTAAAAATAAAGTAGCATCATAGTTGATATTTTTTTTGTTATCTTGATTTTCAGATAGATCCAAATCATCTCTTCCATCTGAACCACAGATCAAAATATCACCCGGATGCAATGTAAAATGCTGGACTATAAATTCATCTATTATCCCGCTTCCAAATTTAAAAAAAGAATCTTCATCAGAATCTAAAAAACTAGCTTCCTGGTCTCTGAAAAGAACTGTCTTCGGATGCTCTGCATTGGCATACAATACTTCGCCGGTAGTTTCATGAATCAAACCAAGAACGCCAGATAAAAGCATAGAGCCATTAAATGTTTCAAAAATTTTATCAATCTCTTTACAAGTTGCCAAAAGCCATTCCCTGGGAGTAAGTTTGGCCGCTAAACTAGTATTAAAACTTGTCAGGATGCTAGGGCGAACGCATTTAAACTCCTATGATTTTACTGCGGTAATCATCGTTCCAACCAGCGGCATGTCTTTTGGCTTTAACACCGAGTTTAATAGATTTATCATTTTTCAAAAAATTCAAAGCAATCTTTCGCATGATTGA
>JANYCR010000586.1 GCA_025360185.1 Leptospiraceae bacterium
CCGATGGCAGCAGTAAAACAAAAAAATGACGCAACTAATACTTGGTATGAAGCAAGTCTTCCGCCTGACGCTGTTCTTTCTGCATTAAAAACTAGCTTTTCTGTTTATGGAACTAGTATGAGAGTTGCTGGTGTTCCTCAAACCTCAGGCGTTAGTACGCAAAATTTTACAAGCGATGTAATATTTACTGTACTTGGTTCCAATGGATGCACTCAAAACTATGTTGTGAAAGCTAGTTTGGAAGTATTGCGCGCTGGCTCTAGGGTGCTTGGGAGGAGTGGTTTTTCTGCACGAGGAACTCTCGATTTAGCTGATATTCCACAAATCACCAAGGTCAATACCATTGGACTAGGAAAGCCAGTTTCAATGGTGGAATCTGAGGCTGCTGGATACTTTGATGATGTAGAGGGGAAATATGTTATTACCCCCGGACAGATCAAGGTTATGGTTCCTTGGGGCACCATGTTTGAGAATATGGATATTCCAATTGAAATTGAAGCCAAGAACAATGCAAAGTCAATCACTGTGGATGGAGTCTCCTACACCAAAGGAATGGCAGTAAGATTCAAGCAAAGACCGGATAGGGAAAGGCATTTAATTGAGATAAATTTAATTGATACATACAGTGCCTTTGAAGTTCCCTACGAAGTTCAGATAATAATGGGTGCTCCTCCTCCATTCCTCGCTGTCTCCAAAGATTCTACCTTTATGTTATTTGTAAATGCTAGTGCAGCGGATGCGAGAGATGAAAAGACTGATTTAGAAGATCTTATTAAATCCTTTGCTCCAAGTAAAATGAAAGAAATCAATAGTTTAGAAACCCTAATTTCATACATTAATGAATTTAAGATTGAAGTAGCTAGATGGACGATTGATTCTAATCAAGTTGATCTGAATGTAATCGGGAGGGGATTTCAGAATTTTGATATGGATATACAATCATACAGACAAGACTATAAATGTTATAACTATCGTAAGGAACACAAAAAATATCGTTCAGAAATGTCAGAAGGTAATCCATATCTTATGCCTCTGATTGAAGTTAGATATAAATCCATTCATCAGCAACTATGTGGACTCACAAATTCCTATAAAGATTTTCCTAACTATCCTAAAACTGCACCAAGTATCAGTAGTTATAGCCTAGGGCTAAAAGGTAATTTAGATTTAGTAGATGGGTATGGTATAATTAAACCATCGACCTCCAATGATATAGCTTTTTTCTTCAGTGGTTTTTTTGGAGACCAAGCAGACCAAGAGAAGACAAGTTTTATAGTAAAAAGTATAAAAGGGAGTAGCTTAACCTATAATCTTCCTGCCCCCAATTATGTCTTTCTAAATGGTAAATCAGGAACTGTGGGAACAGAAATGATTGCAACGTTTATGGTTCCAGTAAATCCAGCAATTTACAATCTTACTGTTACAATGGACAAACTATTTGTTCTAAATCTTAATTACCTATTTGATGAAAAAGGTTTTATTAGAGGATTAACCTTTAATGTTCCCAATATCAGTGGTTCTACAAAAGTCACTGTAGAAAGGACACCCATCGGTGGAAAAGGAGAAAGATTTATTTTTTATAGTGGAGATACCTTTCAGTTCCGCCCCTACAGAGAAATCCAAGGTCTCAGCTACGAGACCAATAGCTTAGATTTTACTGTTGAAGTGGATGCTAAAATTTACTATCCTCGTTTAGAAGTAGGTAGAGCGAACTACTATACAATCAAATCCGGTAAAATTCCACCTGGTATGCAATTTAACCGTAGATTAGGAGTTATACACGGTAAGCCTATTGCTGAAATGAGTTCAACCCAAATTGTGATGGAGGCAAACGACGGATACAAACAGACGCAAACAACAATTCAAGTGTCTTCCAGTCTGCCTGTGGTTGTTCCTGCTCCGACATTGCTCTATGCAGCATCGGGATATACCCTTCTCATTGGAAAGAAATTTACCATTGCACCGAGCACTGCAAAAGGTACAAATGTGCGTTATACGATAGATAGACCACTGCCACTGGGTATTCAGTTTGATAGAGAGACAGGTGTGTTTTCAGGCTATCCTACGAATTTACAAACCCCGACAACATACATTGTTAGGGCATCCAATCCAACTGGTTCTGTTCCCTTCTCAGTGAGTTTTCAGGTCATTTCCGATCAAGCATTCTATGCACCGCCTACACTCAGTTATTCTTCTAATAACTATACTCTAGGCAAAGGATTTGAATTTAGCTTTACTCCCAGTTTTGCAGGAACTGCACCCAATACTTTCTCGGCAGTGGGTCTGCCGGATGGAATGGATATCGACACCTTTACCGGTGTGATTTCAGGAACACCAACTACGTTGCAGGGAGCATCAACTTCTATTGTCACAGTCTCGAACTACGCGGGGGTTGCACAGTATACCATCACATTCAGTGTAGAAAACAAAGCACCCATACCAACAAACTTGGCATACTCCGGCTCGCCTTTTACGTTTACTACTCTTGTTAGTGTGGGAGTGATTAAGCCAACACATACAAGCGTTATCACCAGTTGTAGTTCTAGTCCAACATTTCCCGCAGGGCTGACTCTTAATTCTAATTGCGAAATTACGGGAACGGCAACTGCCACACAAGGTGGTATTGCTTACACGATTACAGGATCGAATGTATCAGGAAGCACAACTGCGAATATCAACATAACGATTGTAGCTATTCCTCCGTCTAACCTAGTCTATTCAGGGACACCATTTGCATTGACCCACAATTCAACCATGACGACTGCGACACCTTCGCTCACTGGAAATGCTAGCTCGTGTACGTCCTCCCCTGCACTTCCCACAGGACTTGCGATTAACAATACTACCTGTGAGATAGCAGGCACACCCACAGCCATTCAGGGTGCGATAAGTTATACCATAACTGCTACCAATCCATATGGAAACACAACCGCAACTGTCAGTATTACTGTTGCAGCAATGGCTCCGAGTGCCCTGACTTATGTAGGAGATCCATACAGTTTTTACCAATCGACAGGCTCTTCTACGGGCACACCGAGTTATGCAGGATCACCTTTAACAAATTGCACTTCCGCCCCGTCTTTGCCTACAGGACTTAGCATAAGCTCTACAACCTGTACGATAAGTGGAAGTCCTTCCTCCCAGCAAGGGTCAATCACTTACACAATCACCGCAACTAATGGATCTGGTAGCACAAATGCAACAATTCAAATCGCAATCGGACCTCAACCACCAAACAGCTTAAGCTATGTAGGAAGTCCGTACGCCTACTACAGAACACAGGCTATCACTACCCTTACTCCGACATTTACTGGCTCGCCCACATCCTGCACGGCAAGTCCTGCTCTACCTACGGGACTTAGCGTAAACAACACAACCTGCGTTATTTCAGGGACACCAACAGCTTTACAATCCAGCACAGTGTATACAATCACAGCAAGCAATGTTTCTGGTTCCAGCAACGTGAATATCACAATTACCGTGCTTCCTATTGTCACCCAACAGGCTTATATCAAAGCTCCCAATGCAGAAGCAGGTGATAACTTTGGAAATTCAGTTGCATTATCGGGTGATACACTAGTAGTTGGGGCATGGAACGAAGACAGTAACCAAACTACGATTACCAATGGAACTACTGCCTCAGCAGATAATACGAAGGCAGATTCAGGTGCAGTTTATGTGTTCAAACGAACTGGAGTCAATTGGGTACAGGAAGCATATCTCAAAGCTCCAAATGCAGATGCCTCGGATAATTTTGGAGCCGCAGTAGCAATCTCCGGCGATACAATTGTTGTAGGGGCACCTCTTGAAGCTAGCAATGAGAATATTATTACTAACGGAACTACTGCATCCGCAATTAATACTAGGTCAAGTGCAGGTGCAGCTTATGTTTTCAAAAGAACAGGAGTCAACTGGGTACAAGAAGCATATATCAAACCAAATAAAGCTGGGACTTCTGGTCAGGGGGATCAATTTGGAACTTCAGTATCTATAAATGGGGATACAATTGTAGTTGGATCACCTTATGAATCCAGCAATCAAACAGTTATTACTAATGGAATTGGAGCTTCTTGGGATGTTTCTGTTGCAAGTTCTGGTGCGGCTTTCGTATATAAGCGAACAGGGACAACATGGGCACAGGAGGCTTTTCTCAAAGCAGCAAACGGAACAACTAGCTCAAAATTATTTGGCTTCAGCGTTGCTATTGATGTAGATACCATTGCAGTAGGCGCTGTGCATGAATTGAGTGCCCAGACTACTATTACCAATGGAACAGGAGTTTCTACAGATACTAGTGCAACTGGGAGAGGTGCCGTGTTTATTTATAAAAGAACAGGTGTCAACTGGGCACAAGAAGCCTATATCAAACCTTCTGCCAGTGTTGCTTATACTTTCTATAGATTTGGAGAAAATGTTTCCCTTCAAGGAGATACTCTAGCTGTGGGAACTTCAAGGGACCGTAGTTCTCAGAATTTTATAACCAATGGAGCAACTGCTCCGAATGATAATACATACACAGTATACTATTCTGGTGCTGTGTTTATTTACAAAAGAACAGGAGTCAACTGGGCACAAGAGGCATACGTTAAACCATCCAATTTAAATGACGCTAATGGTTTTCGCGCTGTCTCCTTAGAAGGGGATGTTATGGTTGTTGGAGGAGAAGGTGAAAGGAGTAATCAAATCACTATAACAAATGGAAGCACTGCCTCTGCTAATACCTCCATCCCACGTGTAGGAGCTACTTATCTATTCCTTAGAACAGGAACAACTTGGACCCAAAATGCCTATATCAAAGCTCCTATTCTAAAAGCATCCCAATTTGGAAATTCTACTTCCATATCAGGAAATACCATTGTAGTTGGAGCAATAGTTGAAAATAGTAACCAGACTACAATTACCAATGGAGCCGGAGCTCCCTCTGATACATCAGCAACGGATGCAGGAGCGGTCTATGTGTTTATTAGGCAGTAGTAGCTAGTTAGTCTTTTTGAAATGGTAGGTATACGTCGTGTAAACCCCACCTCTGGTCGGAGGAGGGGTTTACGGTGATTATCTGCTGGGAATTTAAATGGGGCTTTGGGTAAGATGGTAAATATCTTTAGGAATATATGAATATTATCCCCCCAGATTTTTTCACCACAAGGGGCACAAAGTATGCACAAAGAGCACCATCGGATATTTAAACTTTGTGTTCTTTGCGAAACCTTTGCGATCGGAGTTTATACCGAGCATAGTCGAGGTACGGTAAAATTTTTGGTAGGAAGAATTTTCTCAATGAGATAAGAGATTTACCATCTTAGGGTGTGCCTAAGAAGGTAAATCTTCCAGAATAAGATGAAAACTTCTCACCCCTTTTTTAGGCGGGAGATGAAATTTTTGTGCACAAAATACTCATTTCTTTACCTAGTATAAGTATGATAACCTTTCAGAATAAAAATGAATTCGTAAGACATGAAATAAATTTAGAAGAAGATAGCGTCTCCACTCTCTTGATCCCAGAATACTTGTATGATGACTTCAGCCTGAAAACGAAAAAGTATAAGGGAAAGACTGCCCTCTACCTGCAAAGTCTGCTTCGGCGGTTTAGAACTATTACCCACTCCGGCATGATTCCAGAAGCTGAAAAATTAAAGACCACCTACCAAGAACGTAATCTTGATTTACAGAAAGTTAGCTTTAAACCTAAGAATGCAGACTGGATGGAGTTGGGAGAGCTGGCTCTCGTTTTTGGTAAATCTCGGTTTTGGTTGTTTGTCTTTCTACTGAAACTAGACCTCCTGAATTTGTGGCACTCTTTAGTAGAAGCGGGGTTGAAAAAAATAGTTCCTATAATCCCTAACCTAGAACTGAAGGTTTTTCAACGACTAGAGAGGTCGACGGTTGGCTTGCTTTTTTGAACGAATTCAATACTTTTATCTTCAATATCTGGTTCTCATTTTGAAATTCTGGAAATGAATTTAATAAATCAAGGAGCATGTCCTCAGTTAGTCTTTTTGAAATGGTAGGTATACGTCGTGTATACCTCACCTTTGGTTGGAGGAGAAGGAAATTGTAATTGACTAATTGTGCTAAGTATGCAGGGTGAGATTTTTTCTTGTTCTAGATCGGAGGATATTAGCTCTGCTTGTTTTACTTTTCCATCTGGAAGGATTGTCCAATCAAGCTTAACGAACCCTTCTATTTTTTTAGGGTTGGCTAGAAGATATTGGTTGTAACAGCCCTGGATAGTAGGGGCGATTTTTGTTAATGTATTGGCAACTGGTCCGTCTTTATAAGGATCCTGATTTTTTTTTCCATCGCTAGTTCCAGATTTTGCTTCCATCACTCGTAAAGTTTCTTGGAACATGTCCTGCTGTTTTTTCAGATAAAAAGTAAAACCTCCAATACTTATGAGAATAAGTATGATTAGTCCGATGATGGTTAGATTTTTTTTGTCCATAGGTTTTTCCTTTAGATAGTTGCCAAACAGGCGTGAAAGTGTTTCTATTGCGGTTTTTTACAAATGCGGGAAACTACTTCAAGCTCTTCTTGAAATCGCCTAACGTTTTTGCTTTGGCAGAGGCGATCAATATTTTCTTGAGTTTTTCCATGTCTTTGATTTTACGAACTTGCTTCATTAAGGAATCTACGTCCTGGTTAAAGCGAGTTTCTAGATTGAGTTGGATACCAAGATAGGCGGTTTCTCTTCCTTCCTCTCTTCCTTTTTCGATACCTTCTTCTCTGCCTTCCTCAATACCTTTTTCTAAGCCCTCTCTAAAAGAGTCACTTATTCCAGAGGCATAGTCTAGCTCGGCTTTGCGGCGAGATTCATAAAGCTCTCGATTCTTGGCAGTGCGGGAAAGAGTCTTTAACTCAGATATGGCACGTTTAACTGCGGGATTCTTTTTTTCTAAAGTTTTCATACTCTCTCCTTTTAAATTTGATGCTTCTTTCAGTAGATAAAACCAAGCATCTAAATCGGTTTGCAAGTTCTCTAAACTTTTTAGAAACTTAGACAGTTCTATAATATGAATCTCCAAGTCATCTGTCAATTTAAAATTTCGATTCTTTTCCAACAGTTGAAATGTGGATTGGTAGGCAGAATCATTTTCCCACAAGGACTGTTTCACGAAATTAATGGAATAAACTTTTTTCAAATTCTCATACTTGTGCCCTTTTCCTAAACCTCTAGAATAAACCTTTGACCAATAGTATAAAATCCGTTTAGGAAAACTAGATTTTGTCAATGCTTGCATTTCAATTAAAAATTGTTCCCCCAACTCATTCTCTGCCCTGATGTCAAGAATAGACAATTTCTCATCAGAAATTTCTTTTGGAATTTCAGGATTTAAAACTTTCAAAGCCCTGATTCGATTAGAACCTTGAAAGCTCGGGAATGAATTTAGTAAACTCATTAGCAAATCGGGATTAGGCGCAAAGAGAGCTTTAAAAGCAAAATCAACTGTGAGGGCAAAAAGCTTCATGCAGAGAGTATCGGATTGTTTTTAATTGCATTGAGGAAGTAAATTAGGTTAATGATAATCTTCGATTTTTACTTTTTTAAACAATTCCATGCTCTTTTATCAATTCAAAAATTTCTTCTTTTGTTAAGTTAGGAAATTTTTTCTTAATGTTTGCGCGGTGGGTCTCGACTGTTTTACCACTAATTTTCATTTGAGAGCCTGTGTCTTCCATACTTTTTCCACTTGCCCAAAAGTGTAGAGTTTCTAATTCTTTAGGTGTAAGTATTTGGAAGGGACTATTCTCATTAGCCTGTAATGGTCGAAATTTTTGGTTTTGAAAAATTAAGTTGACTACTTCTATAATTTTATTTCTAGCTTCTGATTTGAATAGGTAAGCATCAATTTTTTCCTTCTCACAGAGTTTTTGTAGTTCAAATTTTTCAACGGAGCTAATTAACATTGTCTTTATGTTAGGGTTTAGTTTCTTTGCTTTTTTAAGGACTGAAACTCCGTCAATAGTAGGGAGCATGTAGTCACAAATCAAAAGATCGCATTCTTTTTCAGAAAGAAAGGTTAATACCTCTTCGCTGGTCTTGGCTTCTAGGACTACAATAAACGAAGAATCTTTTTCTATTCCAACACGGAGTCCCAGAATGAAAATGTCATGATCGTCTGCAATTATTACTTTCTTTTTATTCATGCTCATTCCAGGTCATTGTAAAAATGCTCCCCTTATTTTCTTTGCTTTTTATAGTTATCTGTCCATTCATTCTTTCGGCAAAGTCTTTACAAAGAGTGAGTCCAAATCCACTTCCACCTTCGCCGTCCGTGCCACGAGTATGTTTTTCTATATGTGATTGGGCGAAGAAATTCTTCAACTTCTTTCTTGGAATTCCAATGCCGTTATCTTTAACAGAAATAAATGCAATAGAGTTTTTCTTTCCATAAGAAATTTCAATTTTTCCTTTTTTAGGTGTAAATTTTATGGCATTGGAAATTAAATTTCTGAGTATAAGGCGTATTACCCCCTCATCTGCTTTGCAGAATAGATTGTTACTCACGTTCTCTTGAACCGAAATTTTCTTTTTGTCTGCAATCCTTTTATATAGAAGAATACTTTCCTGGACTAATTTTTGTAGATTGATTTGTTCAAATCGAATAGGGGAATATCCAAGCTGAATATAAGACCATTGAAGTAGATTCTCTAAGAGGAATTTATTATTTTCTAGTGTTTCGTTCAAAGTTAAAATATTTTTCTGTAATTCTTTTACGGTCAGGTATTTATCTTGAAAAAGAGAAGTTACTTCTTCTAAGGCAAAGAGCGGATTACGAAGATCATGCGCTATAATAGAAAAAAGTTTATCTTTCATTTGATTGGTTGTGAGTAGTTCCTGGTTGTTTAGTTCTAAGGCTTTTGTTTTATCACTGACTTCTTTTTCCAGGTCACTGGCATACTGTTTCTCTAGCTCTAATAGTTGTTCGTCAGCTCTTTTTGTCTTTCGGGATAGTGCTAAAGTAACACTGGTAATGAGGATTAGACTTCCTTCAAGAGTAAATGTCTTAGTTGGGATAATATTGAGTATGTGTAATGGAACTAAAAGATTGGTAAGAATAAAAATCACAAAACCTAAAAGAATTAAATTAGAACCAATTTTTTTTTCTTTGTAAGCTTTGATAGTAAGATAAATTACTAGAAGGGAAAGTAGGGGAACTAGGCACATTACATTTAAAAGTATAACATACCTCGAATGAATGCTTCTATAATCAATTGAGATTCCTGCAATTAAAGAAGAGATTGTGCTAAGCCCAAAACAAAGGAGTAAGAATTTTGAAACCCAATTGAATTTATTTTCTAAAAAAGAATGAATGAATACGACTGAAAATATACAAGAAAAACTATAACTCAAATGCAGAGTATAAAAATGAAACAGAAAGGTATCGGAGAAAAAATAAAGCAATCTTTCAATGCCTAAGAAAGCCAAACCATGAAAAACAGTTCCAACCCCAAAGTAAAAAATTGCTCTTTCTTTTCTATTACCCAGGAATAAAAATAAATGATAGATCCCAATGAATAACAAAAAAAAACCAGTTCCACCGGTTATCATAAGAAATCGGGTGAAGGATTTTTCACATACACTAATTTCACAAATACGAGGTGCTTCTAAAAAACCTCCGCTAGCAGCGTTATCCGCCACACGAATTGAAATTTGATTTTTTCCCTGGCGTAAATAGCCTTCTGGAATTGGGTATAGAGAAGGGCTTGCATTGTTTTGTATTTTTAATTTATTCTTATCGACGATGCCTTTTTTTCCAATTAGTTTTCCATTAATATAAGTTTCATTTGCATTGATGGCATTGAAAACAAGTACTCCAAATTTATTCTTTTCAACATTTTCTGCAAAAGTAATTTCTGCGGTATAGGATACTACGTATTTGTCTTTGATTCCAGAATTAAACCACATTCGCGGGATGTAGTTTAGACTAAAGTCTTTTGGTTTTATTTGTAACTTTGGGTCAAAATCTGGATCAGTGGTTACTTTCCAGTTGCCGTGTAAAGATAAAATTTCTTTTGTGTTTTCAAAATGAAATTTACTTTCTGAAATCTGTTCCCCTGTGCGGTTACAGGCAAACAGGAATAGAATTGAAAGGAAAAGGGTTTTTACTGTCACCTCGAACCACACTTAAATAAAGTAGATGCTTTAGCATCAAGTAGACTATTAGAGGTGAGAGGTCTATTTTTCTTAAAACAATTAATAAACAAAAAAGTTTTTCTTTTCATATCAAATAGTGTTAAGAAAAATAGACCTCTCACGGTTTTTCCGCCCTGCGCTTAGTCGCGCCCTTCACCTTCGTACGCCTAAGAAGGCTGTTCGAGGTGACAGTGGTTACGCCGCTTTTTTTTGTTTCGCAATCAAATCTATAATCTTATTCATGATCTGCATCAAATCAAAGTCTTTAGGGGTAAATATCTCTTTGACCCCGATCGCTTTAAGAGTCTCGAAGTCAGACTCAGGAATGATTCCGCCAAATATGACTGGAATATGCTCTTGCGCCTTATAGTGAGTTAACTCATTTTTAATCTGCTCGGCAATTTCTTTGTGTGAGCCTGAAAGAATAGAAATCCCAATTACATCTGCGTTTTCTTCTACAGCACTCTGAACAATTTCCTGTGGTGTAAGACGAATTCCTGAATAGATTACATCAAAGCCTGCATGTCTTGCGGCTATCGCGATCATTTCGGCTCCGTTGGAGTGACCGTCGAGTCCGGGTTTGCCTACAACGATTCTTGGACGATGACCGGTTACTTCCATGAACTTAGCTACTTTATCGCGAATAGAATTTACTAAGTCACTTTCGATTTTGAGCTTTTGTCCTTCTACGCCTGTTGCTGGTTGGTAGGTTCCAAATACATTTCTAAGTGTATCTGCCCATTCTCCAGTGGTTATTCGTGCTTTGGCGCATTCGATGGAAGCTTGCATCATATTCGCTTTGCCTTTTGCCGCTTCGGTGAGTGCGTCTAACGCTCGTTTTGCCCTTTCCGGGTCACGTTTGGATTTGGTTTCGGATAATGCATTTAATGTTAATTGAGCAGAAGCAGGGTCTACTTTGAATATACCGCCATCGCTATCTGTTACGAGAGGGGATTTAATTCCGTCTGTCCATTTGTTCTTACCTACAATCGTGAGTTCACCGGAGTTAATCTTTCCCATACGTTCAGATTGTGATTTTACTAACTGAGATTTCATGTAACCATTTTCGATTGCTTTGATTGCTCCACCCATATCTAAGATTTTATTGATCTCGGTGTAAGCTTCTTCTTTGAGAGAGTTGACTTTACTCTCAACCACTTTAGAGCCATCGAATAAATCAGGATATTCGAGTAAGTCAGTTTCATACGCGAGAACTTGTTGTAAACGTAATGACCACTGTTGATCCCAGGGTCTAGGAAGAGAAAGCGCTTCGTTCCAGGCAGGAAGTTGTAATGCACGACAACGAGAATTTTTGGAAAGAGTAACGCCTAACGTTTCAATTAGAATTCTCCAGGCGTTGTTTTCGGGTTGTTCTTCTGTTAGCCCCAAAGAGTTTACCTGCACTCCATAACGGAAAATTCTATACTTAGGATTTTTTACTTTGTAGCGGTTAGTCGTGATTTCCTCCCACATTTCAGAGAAGGCGCGCATCTTACACATTTCTTCTACAAAGCGAATTCCTGCGTTTACGAAAAAAGAAATTCGCCCAACACATCTTTCGAATTCTTCTTCGTTAAAACAATTTCTCTCTTTAACGGCATCTAAAATTGCCATTGCAGTTACGAGTGCAAATGCTAATTCTTGCACTGGGGTAGCACCTGCTTCTTGTAAATGATAAGAGCAGATGTTTGAGGCATTCCATTTGGGGACATTGCGGAGCGAATACTCATACATATCCACAATGATGCGAATAGAATGTTCCGGCGGAAAGATATAAGTTCCTCGAGCGAGATATTCTTTGATAATGTCGTTTTGCGTAGTGCCTTCTAGTTTAGCCTGTGGAACTCCGAGTTCATCGGCGAGGGCGACGTATAAAGAAAGTAGCCACATAGAAGTTCCGTTGATGGTCATGGATGTGTTCATTTCCCCGAGCGGAATTTGATCAAATAGAATTTTGAAGTCATCGAGGGAATTAATGGGAACACCAACTTTTCCAATTTCAGGTTTTGCTATCTCGTGATCTGAGCTATATCCACACTGAGTTGGCAAATCAAACGCAATAGAAAGACCGGTTTGACCTTTTGAAAGATTCTTTCGATAGAGTTCGTTGGAAGAACGCGCATTCGTATGTCCGGCATAAGTTCTAAAAATCCAAGGTTTGTCCTTGATTGGATTTCCGTTTTCATCATAGATGTGGTGGGGTTTTTTATTTTCCATAGTTTCCTTCATTCACAGCAAAATTTGATATTATAATTTCAGCCATATTTTTACATAGTCTTAGAAAAAATATGTTACTTTATAAAGAAAATGAGCCACCGATTAATTACATGGGATTCTTTCTATCCCTTGTCATCCTTTCGATTTCTCTCTTCTTATTTTATTCTTTTAAAGGCGAGCCAAAAAATCAAGACTCATTTCTTCGATTATCAAATTTAAAATCACTTTCGGAGTCGGGTCACCTTAGAACATATTCAGAACCATTTTTACCTTTTCTTACTTATACATGGAAAAAAATTTCTACTCTCAGTTACTTGAACGCGTACCAGACTTTTATTTCTTTTCTGCTGAGTTTATTTTTACATTTGATTATGCTTTCTTTTCGAAAAAGCGAATGGCGGTTAAATCATTATTTCCTCGTTTACCTGGTTGCATTTGCGCCATTTACGATTTACTTGCCGTTTGAATATTTAGAAGAGATACTTTGTCTTATCATCATTTTACTTTTACAAGTTGATTTTAAAATGGAAAACTTTGGTGATTTAGTAAAGTTAGTATTGCTTACATTCCTTGCTTTTGTCTCTCATTTGATGATGTTTATTCTCGGTTATACCTTGTTTGTAATTTTAAATTCAACTGTATTTATGAATAAACAAAAAGCAAAGCCGACTGTTTTTTACAAAAAGAAAAACGTAGCAGGGCAATTGCTTTTGATTTATTTGATTACGCTTCTTGTATTCCTTATTATTTCTATTGGGTTTAAGTTCTTTGGTGCGGATTCGTTTCATTTTATTGTAAATAGTCTTTGGAATACATTGTATCGTTTCTTTCCGATTTTCGTGGTTTTAAAAATTTTGGAATATCTACTTCGTAAAGAAAAAGAACTGAATACTCTTGGGACAACTGCGATTGTATTCTTATTGATAGTAGTCTCCGGCTACTTCATGTATAACGCAAAGAATGATGATATAGATTATCTAGAAAAACAAAAAAATGAATTAATCTCTCTTCGAACAAGAGGCAAAATTTTATCTAATCAGGCTATTTATGGTTATCCGCTTATTAGTGATTATATGTACTATTATGCTGGCGAAAACGTATTAACCGCAGAAGTTTCCAAAATGAAACGAGATGATTTTTTAATAGCCCGCGGAATGGTTGTTAGTGATAAACAGATTTTAGAGAAGAGTATGCGATCTACAAAACCTTTATTTTACCCGCTAGACAAAGACACTCTTCTAATCGGAAAAGAACTTATTGATTATATTATGCTCGAAAAATCCAACACGGAAACAAAAACAAAGCTCTTCGAGACACTTGCAAAAATTCCATCTATCACTCCTTATAATAGGATGAATCGCTCCTTTAGTGTTTTGTTTGGATTATGAGTTTCGAAAAAAACTACTGGTCTGAGATTTACGCGGGTCGCTTCATTGACGGAACATTTAACGCAGCGAAACACGCTGACTATATAAGATGTATTTTCTCGCTCTCAGAATTTCCCATTCGCAAAATAGCCGACATTGGTTTTGGAAAAGGTAAACTACTAGAAGAGGTTGCCAAAAGACTTCATCCAGAACAAATTCTTGCGCTCGATACATCGCGGTTAATGGTAGATGCTTTACAGAAAAAAAGTTGGATAGGAAAATACAATATTGGTATAGTTCATTCCAAGTTCGAAGAGTTTAATTCTGATTATCTACAAAAATTTCCAGTAGATTTAGTGATTGCCAATTCTGTATTTCAATATATAGAAGATGTAGAGCCATGCATAAAAAAACTTGCCTCCATTGCGAGGTTCAGTTACTTCAGTGTTCCGACTAAGAATGATTACCTGCGTATGGAAAATGAACTAGGTTTCATAGACAAATATGCATTTAGTCGCACAAAAGAATTTTATACAAAAATCTTAAGCAAATATTTCACTCGCATATCGTTTAACGTTCTAGAAAGTAAACTGGTTCGTGAACATAGCTATTTCCCGGCTGAGCTTTATCGCGAGTAAATCAGGCTTTTCAAGATTGCCGTCGATTAACACCGATGTTTTAAGCTCTGTGGAGAGAATGTAAAATGGAAGTAATCGCGATCTTCATATAAACAAGGGTAAGTATTAACTATTACCGGAGGCATATCCTTTTTCTTGACAGAAAATAAATACTTATTTATATTAACTCAAGTTTTTATGGGTAAATATTATCGCTTGTCAGCCTTTTTTTGAAACATATTTATTTATTCGAATTTGTCAAAAACTCTATCTATTTTGTCTGAATCTCGAATTACTATGGTAGATAACTAGCAGCACAGGTAAATGGGAATAAATTTATAATCGAGAGGGGCATTATAATATGAAAAAAGAAAAGGTCATAGAACTTTTTCAAAAGTTTGAGCTAGCATGTTATATCTTTAAAGAAATAGAGTGCTGGAGTGCGAGAGAGTTACAAGAAATTCTCGGATATAGCAAATGGGATAATTTTCTAAATGTTTTGGAGAAAGCAAAAGAGTCCTGTGAAAATGCAGGTTTCAAAGTGGCAGACCATTTTGCCGATGTCGGGAAAATGGTCGAGCTTGGTAGCGGTTCTAGGGCGAACGCATTTAAACTCCTATGATTTTACTGCGGTAATCATCGTTCCAACCAGCGGCATGTCTTTTGGCTTTAACACCGAGTTTAATAGATTTATCATTTTTCAAAAAATTCAAAGCAATCTTTCGCATGATTGA
>JANYCR010000596.1 GCA_025360185.1 Leptospiraceae bacterium
TTTACTTTTTACGATTATGTATGAAGTAGCCATTGCAGATGGTGGAATTCATCCTGCTGAGGAAAGATTATTTTCTAGGCTTTGTGGTTATTTTTCTCTTTCGGATGAACATCTCGAAATCATCATAAGAACTGCGAATTATCACTACCAGCATAGAAAAAACCAAGCGGCTAAACCCGATGAGTCGCTTCGATTTAAAGACAGTATTATTTTTTTCGGTATAACTGCTGATTATACAAAAGAAGATTTAGACAAAGCTTGGCGTAAAATAGCAATCTTGCATCATCCTGATAAATTTCACAATTCCGAACCAGCCGTATACGAACTGGCAAAGAAAAAATTCCAAGAAGCGCAAGATGCTAATCAATACTTGAAAGAATTTTTGGATAAACCAAGACCTAAGATGAAAGCGGATAACAAGCCATATACTCAATCACAAGCATCTCCTGTTTCTAGTGAAATTGAAGTTAGACTAAAAAAGTTAGAAGCTCTTAGGGCTAAAGGCTTAATCTCAGAAGAAGAATATAAAAAAAAGCGAGACGAAATTCTAAAAGAGATTTGATTTCTTGCTTATTTATTTAGATATATTTACCACAAAATTGTCTTGCAATAACTAAATAGGTATCATAGTTTAGATTATACCCTTATGGAATTGATTACAGAAAAAAAAATACAGGAAGTTATAAATAAAATTTCCAATAATTACTTCCCTGAGAAAATTATTTTATTTGGTTCTTATGCAAAAGGAAATCCTGAGGTAACAAGCGATTTAGATTTATTTATCATTAAAGATTCAACATTACCTAGATATAAAAGGGGGATAGAAGTTAGGCGATTACTTTTTGGTTCTATGATTCCAATAGACTTACTTGTATATACCCCAAAAGAAATTGAAGAACAAAAAGATCGAAAATATTCCCTCGTTTACGAAGTGTTAAATACTGGCAGAGTGCTCTATGAACGAAAATGAAATTCAATACGTTATCCGAATGATATACAAGAAGTTCCATCAGAAGAAGAATTGCAAGAAGCCATTGTAATAGTAAAGGATTTTCAGAAAATCATATCTGAGAAGCTAAGTACAATCGTGTAATTTAATCATTCAATCTTAAATATTCATCTGCCAATTCCTTCCATGTCTTTTCGAGTAGTGGATTCCCTTTTAAAGCAATATTGATTTTATCCAAACCCAGAACAGAATAAAGTGGTCGCTTAGCGGGAGTTGGGTAAGCACTTGATGGAATCGGTTTGACTTTGCATTTCGTATCTTTTAGTACGTGCGCGGCGAGATCATACCAAGAGCAATAATCAGACGGACCTAGATGGTAGATTCCTTTGAGATCTGCCCTGAGTGAGGCAATAATAAGTTGCGCCAAATAAGGAGTAGACGTTGGTCTGCCTATTTGGTCACTCACTACGTTTAATTCTGTTTTTTCTTTAGAAAGTTTTAACATGGTGTCGATAAAATTTTTTCCATTCTTACCATAGAGCCATTGCACTCTAAGAATTAAAAAATCTAACCCGTCCGTATTTAAAATATTCTGCTCGCCTTTGAGTTTTCCTTCCCCGTATTTATTGATTGGAGTTGGTGTCCAATCTTCTGGAATAGGATTTTTAAATTCACCAGAAAAAATATAATCCGTTGAAAAATGAATTAGCTTAATTTTATTATTGGCTGATGCCTCTGCAAGATACTTAAGCGCTGTCCCATTTATTTCATAAGCAATGCTTTCTGTTTCGCATTTATCCACAGCCGTGTAAGCCGCACAATTAATTAAGATGTCAGGCTTTAATGCTGCTAGTTTTCCGTGAACTCCCTTTTCATTGCAAATATCTAGCTCATCTATATCGACAGAAGTAATTTTGCAATTTTCTTTTTCTAATTCTCTTTTTAAATCTGTGGCTAACATACCGTTACCACCACTGATTAGAATATGTTGCTCTTTTAAATCCATGGATTGCCTTCTATATATTGAGTAAGAGTAATGAATTGCTTCGGAAAATGGAATACATAATTTATCTTTGGGAGCTTGGAAATTCCTTCGACGGAATCAAGATTTAAACTTCCGTATATATGAGGAAATAGAGTCTCTGTTTTTAAATGAGAATCTCCACCACCTGATATAGGAATGGGTGCTTCGAATAAAACTTTTGCCAATACTTTTTTCAGACGAATTTTCAATGCTAAAAGCTCTGAGATATTAGAAAAATAATCATTGGCAACAAGCACTGTTAGATCTTCGCCTGCCGTGCAGTGAATGAATCCATCTTCGGTAAAGCGAAGCGGAGTATAGAGATTACCCTGTATGCATGAAAAAAAATCTGATTTTAATACAAGATGATAAATAAATTCCGGCGGATTCACTTCGGGCTCTTTCCTATTTTAAACAATCTAGAACTTTCAAAACGTCTTCTCTCGAAGTATTTGCATTGATACTGATGCGAAGTCTAGACTCTTTCACAGTAGGCGGACGAATCGCTCTGATGTCAAATCCTTTCTCTTGTAAAAGTCTGGCAGTTTCGAGTGCTTTTTCTTCATCATACAGAACAACGGGAACGATTTGTGATTTTGAATGTAGTGTTTCTAATCCAAGCTCTCGCAGCCCATTTCGGAGTAGATTAGCATTTTCTAATATTTGGATTCTCTCTTGTTCCATTTGCTTTGCAAGATCAATTGAAGCTTGAAGTGCGAATGCAATAGCAGGCATTGGTGCAGTAGAAAAAATAAAAGTTCGCATCGTGTTAATTAAATATTCCTTGTAAGTATCGGAACAAGCGATGAATGCTCCTTCTAGCCCTAGAGATTTTCCACCTGTGTAAACTCTAAAGTCAATATCGGATAATATAAAGTTTGCGCTACTTGTCATGCGAGCAACGCCGGCTCCTTTTTCTCCAAATACTCCGAGGGCGTGAGCTTCATCTAGAATTAAGCAAGCGTCAAATTCTTTTTTTAATTGAGTAAGTTCCGCCACGAATGCCAAATCTCCATCCATGCTAAATACAGTTTCAGATACAATGATCTTTCTCGATTTTGAATCAGATTTTTGAAGTAGTTCTCGAAGGTGATTTATATCTCTATGATTATAGTATTTCTTCACCGCCCCGGAAATTCTAATTCCATCTAGAATAGAAGCATGGTTGAGTCGGTCGGTAAAAATAATTGTCCGCTGGTCAGACAGTGCATCGACTAATCCTAAGTTAGCCGCAAATCCATTTGATAAAAAAAGAGAAGTCTCAGATCCTACCCAAGCGGCAAATTTGGATTCCACTCTCTCGAAAATATCTCTATGTCCGCGAATGAGCCTTGATGCACCAGAGCCCGCTCCGTAAATATCCAACCCTTCCTTCAATGCAGAAATTACTTTCGGGTTTTTAGAAAGACAAAGATAATCGTTAGACGATAGATCTATACCGCTGGGAAGTCTTAAACTTCGGTAGCGATTTTTTCTTTTGATTGCATCTAATTCTTTTTGAATAAAACTTTCGAACGAGTTCATATGATTACAACTTGTCTTTCCATATTTTTCCAATGTAGTAAAAATCCTAGTAGAAAATAGGTTCAAGTCAATGTTTAATTATGGTATTAAATAAAACTAAATGGAGAAATTTAAAAATTAAATCGTAAACCAAATTCAAGCTGCGATGTTGCAGAGGCATTATTAGGAGTAAAATTTGTATTAGCCGCAGGAGTAGGTAAAACTTTTGTATAAAAATGTATATTTGTTTCGCTCTGAGAAAGGTCAGTGGAAGTTTTCCAGAGAAGTGCATCTAAAATATTTAGAGCATAGAAGGATGCTAGAAAAATAGAAGTCTGGTAAGTAGATGTTGAGGCTGCCTGGGCTCTTCTAAACTGATTTTCGTTGGCGATAAAACCATACATCAATCCCATTTCCTGCCCTTCTGCGGCTTGGTACAGTATGCCGCGTAGGACTAATTGATTGTATTTATGCTTTTCTGCATAAAATATATCCAGTGTTGATTTGTAATAGGCTGCACCTAGAATAAGTCCTAAATCAAAAAAGAACACGGAGAATATATGATCTTTATTGTATTGTCCCCAGCCGGGTAAAACCGCTGACTTAGCAGCTTGCTTCCAGTAGGGATAGGGAGTATCCGTATTAACCGCTGTCGAAGGAGTAGTAGCTTCTGTTTTTAATTGATAAAAATTATTTAAGACTAGAATTTTCTTTCTAGGATTTTCTAGGATTAAATCATAATTACCCGCTTTGGTGTTTTCATTGTCAATAGTTACTTCGAAGATTCCTTTTTTAAGCTTGGTGCTAATAATTACTACAGAGTCGGTTTCATTTTTTAAAAATAATTTTGTATTTCTATAGAAATTTTTCCCTTCAATTAAAATTTTACTTTGACTTTCTTGTTTTGACCTGGTCATATTTTTTTCACTTGTTACCTCTGGGGCGAGGGATCTGGAGATGAGGAAGGGAAACCACTCAGAGAAGGAAGAAATTTTTCCAAATTTATTGTAAGAGCCAACTCGATGAGAATATTTACCTGGATCCAAGTTTAACTTGTAAGATGTCTCACTCATTTCCACTTCCAGGATTATTTCATCTGCTTCATTTTTAATTTGGAGTTGGTATTTAATTGCATGTTCTAACGGCTCCCATACTATAACAGGATTTTCCTGGTCTACTTGCTCCTGCGAAAAAATAGGAAGCGAAATAGAAATAAGCAAAAATAGAATGAATGAAAATTTATTCCACATACATTTTCTTGGGAGTCTTGATTGCCGGACTTCCCGGTTTGGCTGATAAATAAATTTTAAAAGGAGTGATTATTTTTTTCCCTTTTTGCGTTTCGCCTTCGTTTTGTAAAGACTCTTGTAGCGTCCAAATGAAATTACCCTCATCTAATTTACTCAAGTCTTTTAATATATAGGAGGAATTTTTAGTTTTAGCCTTTGCAATCAAAGTTTTACTACCTCCTTTTTCTCTAAATAACTCGAAAAAAAAATGACTTGCTTTTGTGCTTTTTTCCCATTTAAACTTCAATGTATCTAAAGGGGACATGTCGACCTTTTCATTCTTCTGAGGATAAATCACTGTTAACTCCTCAATTTCTTCTATTTGAAAAGAAAATGTGGCACTCTTGGAAAGTATTGATTCATCTTCTCCAATAGCAGAAACTCTCCAATAGAATTTTCCATTTTGGGGAAGTGAATAGCTTACTGAAAAATCTTCCGTTTTAGCACTGTGAATTTTTTCGTTAAAGCTAGAGTTTGCAGAAATTTCAAAAATAAAATTTGCTTTATAAGACGGTCTTTTCCATCTAAAGTTAATCGGATTTTCTTTTAAATCGAGGCTAGAATTATTTGCAGGGGATAATAGCTCTATGACTTGGTTTTCCTTAACGGAAAAATTTCTAGGCTCAGAGAAAGGAGATTTTTTACCATCAGAGGTAACTCCAATTACCCGCACAAAGTATTCACCGAGTTCTATTTTTTTTGTAAGATGAAATTGATTTGACTCACTTGTTTCTTCTAGAAGCATTTTTGAAAAATTAGAAGTAGCTGAAAGTTGAAAAATATATTTAGTTAATTCAGGAGAGTCTTTTACCTGAAAATAAAATCCTGACTTGGCTAAAACTGTAGCACTTATTTCCTGAGCATTTGCGGGACTTATTATTTGCGGGGGGTCTAATTCTATTTTTTTCTCAATAGAAAAGGAAACTATTTTTGAAGTTTCCGATTTGAATTCTTCTCGAGCAGGCTCTGTGATTAACCTCACAAAGTATTTTCCAGGATCCAGTCCGTCTACACCGAGTGAAGATTGATTGGTTGTAAAAGTTTTTTTGATTTCTGTAAAGTCTTTAGTATTACTAATTTCTAATTTATAACTTCGAGTCGTTTCTAGTTTTTTCCATGTAAACGGAATGATTGGAGGAAGATTGGCATAGGAGAATACCTGATTTTTTGTTGGTGATAGAATTATGGGAGGTGAAACCGTATATACCGTAAATTTTCTAAAGGAACTATATTCGCGGTTGGATTTCTTTTTAGTTTTACTTTTTTCTGAGGAAATACGCCAGTAGTAATTTCCCTGCGGTAGGTTAGTGGTATACGAATCATTATCCACATTGAGAGCTTTGTATAGAGTCTGAAAACGGGAGTCGTAAGCAAGTTCTAATTTTAGTTTGTTGGCATTCTTTGCCGACCAAGAAAAAGTTACAGGGATAGATTCCAGTTTTTCAGTGATGATACTTAGATCGGGTGGACTTTGTAACGTTAAGTTTATTTCTGAAATTTCTATTTCAGACTTATTTAACTTGGCTGATTCGTTTTCTTTTAATTCTTTTTCCTGTGTTCCATTTTTAAGTTTCGCAGTTCCCTGGTTTACTTGAAAGGCTAATTCTTCTTTGTCTTTCTTTTCTAAAGTTAGCTCTGAATTTTTTACTTCAACTGTATTTTCACCCGATTTAATTTTGAGAGTAGTGTTAGATGTCCCGTCATCTTTTTTTGCCAAGGACATTGAGCCATAAGCAAAGTTTAGATTGATATCGCCTTCGGATATATCTAGGTAGATCATACTATTTTCGTTGATGTTAATTTTTGTTTTATCTTTTAATGTGAGTACTGCATCCGAAAAGTCTCCCGAGCGAATTGTATCTTTATTTCGAATGATAAGTCCTGAATCAATTTTCTCCCAGATTACATCTGAGTCATATTTTCTTTCGATCGTCTTTGTTTTAAAAGTGAGAATTCCAATGACCTCATTGTCATTTCCTGTTGCACCTGCATTTATATTCTTATAAAGAAAAAAAGAAGTCATAAAAATAATCAAGAGTAAAATCAGTATTATCCAGTAAGATCTGTCTTTTTTCTTTTTTTCCATTGTCATTTATGAGTTCTAGTATATACACCGTCCCAATTTTTATCGGGAGGATTAGTTTTGTAAAATTCACATCGTTCGATGAGTTGCGCACAGGCTTTGTCTTTTTTGCCCTTTACCTTTTCGGACTTTCTGAGTAGCAAAGTAGAATTATTCCAATCTGCTTTTAAGTAATTTTTAAAACCTTCCTCGTAAAGTTCAGTTGCTTCTTTTATATTTGCGGTTACGTCTGATTTTGCGGAAATAAGCTCATAGAGTTTTACTGGTTCATTTTTTCCTTTTACACGAACCAGATCGAGTTTACGGGTAAACATTTCGGTTTCAATTTGTGACTTGACAGTTTCTGAAATTAGAATATTCACCCCGTAGTCCTTTGCCGCAGCTTCTAGTCGTGCCGCCAAATTCACAGTATCCCCCATCATCGTGTAAGATCCCATTGCATCCGTTCCCATAAAGCCTACTTTTGCAAGTCCGGTATTTAGACCGATTCTAATATCCATTTCTTGCGCATCTTTATTATACAGATTATTTCTTGTCCAGTATTCTCTGAGTTCAGCTAGCTTTTGTATCATCTCGAGGGAGGCACGCGATGCTTTGAGATAATGCTCATTTACCGCAACCGGTGCGCCGAAGATTCCAACGATTGCATCCCCGATGTATTTATCTAATACACCGTTGTGTGATTTCAAAATCAGCGTCATAGCAGATAGATATTCATTTAACAATCCTGCTAATTGAACGGAATTTAATTTTTCGCTAATGGAAGAAAAACCGGCAACGTCAGAAAAGAAAGCAGTGATCATTTTTTCATCGCCCCGTTTTAGTGCGGCTAAGTCTTTCATTCCTTCGGATACCACGACAGGATCGATCATACTTCCCAGCATACTTTTTACTTTTTCTCGCTCTTCTAATCCTTTTGCCATAGTCTGGAAATAGTCTGTTAAAACTCCGACTTCATCGTTAGTTGTGCGGCTAATGTCTAATTGGAATACTCCTTTAGAAATTTTAATTGTTTCATCTAAGAGTTTTAGAACTGGATTGGAAATACTTTTTGCAAAAATAAAAATAATAATCAATGAAACAGAAAGAGATATAATCATGATAAGGATATTTCTTTCCTGTAGCTGATAGACAGCTTTAAAAACAACGTCTTCTTCAACTGCAGAAACAATTCCTATATTCGCAAATCCTAGCTTTTGAAAAAAACCAATAAATTTTTTCCCATCGGAATCTTCAAAGGGTTTAAGCTCATTGCTCTGCGGGCTAGTCAGCATATGCCTCACGATTGGGCTTGTCATCAGGTTTTTGCCGGATAAAACTAAGCTTGGATCAGAGTGAGCAAGCACAAATCCTTCCCCGTTTACCATAAAAGTACTACTTCCCGGGGACTTCGGAAATGCCGATTGAATTTTTTCGGATCGCAGAAGCATGACTAATACAAATTCCGATTTTTCACCTTCTTCAAGGGGGATGCTAATACATAAAGAAGCTTCTTGAAATCCAGGGCTGGTGTTTAGTATCGTTGGAATTCCATCAAAAGACTTTCTAAAATAAGAAAAATTTTTATTCACAGGTATAACAGTATCATCCTCTGAAAGCGAAACTTTTTTCAAATACTCATTGTTAAATATACTGTTAACCACTTCCATCGAGTCATCTGTTTTTTGATAAACACCGAGGTAGATGAAGCTACTATCGTTCTTAAAATATTGATTGATAAAGAATTTCTTTTGGGATTCGGATTTGAATTCTTGCTTTAGAGTTAGAGCAAGAATTTTTGCCTTATCAATTTCCGCTATTAGGTCAGTGGCTACTTTTGATTTGATGATTCTAATTAATGTTAAATTATTGACTTCAATTGTTTTTCTACTATTGTCTTTAAAATAATAAGTAGCAAGCGCAATGATTACTGATACAGTAATTGCAATTACAAGTGAAATAACTAGCATCATTTTAAATTGTAAAGAATATTTAGCCCTAGCTGTTGGCTTATTAGTATTAGCCGATGTTGCATCAGAAACCCCTGTAATCTTAGGTATTGTTCCCGATTTGATTGCCTCTATTTTAGAAAGTGTTCCTTTTTTTAGTGCTTCTATTTTTGAGAGGGTAACTTCTTTGATTAGATCTAGTCTGGATTGGTTTTCAGGTGTAGCCAGTTTTTCTTCCGCGGGAATTTTATTTTCATATTCGTTATCATCATTCGTGTCTGCAAATGGTTCGGGAGTTGGCTCTATTAAGGTTATTGGAACAGGACGAGGAAGGGCAGGTCTGATTTCTGTTATATTTGTATTTGCATCCAGGATTGGAATTGCATCCATTGTTTCTTGCACAGTAAATTTGAGTCGATTGGAAGGTTTATTTTCTTTCTTCATGGCTTATATCTTTAAAACTACTTTTATTGTATTTCCGAATCGGCATTTGTCAACTTTTTATATGCGTGTATAAACAGGGACGTAAGATAGAATTTAGAACAAATCTTGTCAAGAATAATTCATGCGCTGAGATTTAAAAATCTTTGCCTATTTCTTATTTGCAGAATTTGTTTGGGTTCGATTCATTTTTCTATTATGAAATAAGCGGAAACACCAGTATTGAATTTATACAATAAGTTTCCGAATAAGCTTTGTTATCCTACAGCTTGCCTACTCGTTACTACGAATTCTAATATGATTGTACGAAAAAGTGAGCGAAATAATAAAAAAAATTACCAAGTGCCAATAGGAAATTCTGATTTAATCAGAGATAATCGAATAGAAATTTGTATAAAAAAAGTCTAACTCCTAAGGGAAAAAACATGAAGCGAAATTTTGTATTAATTCTTATGCTGCTAATCTTTTGTAAACCGAATGTAGATAGGTCTTTATTTCCTTTTTTCTTCTCCTTTCTCAATTCAAAAAAAGCTGTAGATTCTTTCAGTATAACCTATTCCCCTAATGTGTTTGCCCTTTCGCGAAATATTGTGATGAATACAATTACACCGACTGTTACTGGAACTATTCAGAGCTGTGCATCGGATTCTTTACCGGCAGGATTGATTATTGATAAATCCTGTAAAATTACAGGCACTCCTACGGTAGCGCAAGCAGAGGTTAACTACACAATTACCGCTACGAATGCAAATCAGACTGCAGTTGCGTCACTCAAAATCAGCGTAATAACCTCTGCGCCTACTATTAGTTATGCGGGATCTCCGTATTCGTTTACAATTAGTTCGGGGATAACAGCATTTAGTCCCACAGTTTCGGGAACGCTGAGTAATTTTTCTATTTCGCCAACGCTTCCAACCGGATTAATTCTTAATACTACTACTGGACAGATTTCTGGAACGCCTACAGTGTTATCTGCTGCAACATCTTATACGGTTACTGCGAGTAATACAGATGGAACAGCGACCAATTCTTTTTCTCTTACCGTAGTTGACGTTGCGCCATCTGCATTATCCTATGCAGGAACTCCTTTTACATTTACCAAAAACTCATCCGTAGGAACTATTAACCCTACAGTTACAGGAACGGTTACTAGCTGTAATGCGTCACCGACTTTACCGACAGGGCTTTCATTAAGTGCAGGCTGTGTGATCACGGGAACACCAACAGCAATACAAACTACGGGAGTGAACTATACAATCACTGCTTCGAACACGGGAGGTAGTACGACGGCTAATATCAATATAACCATAAACGATGTCGCACCCTCTGCTTTATCTTATGCAGGGACTCCTTTTACATTCACAGAATACCAGGCAATTACAACTGCTACACCGACCTCTTCCGGCGGAACAATTACTGGTTGCTCCTCTGCGCCGGGGCTTCCGGCAGGACTTAGTATAAGCTCAACGACTTGCGCAATCAGCGGTACGCCCACAACAGTGCAAGGTGCTATTGCTTATACAATCACTGCTTCGAACAGTGGCGGAAATACTACGGCTAATATCAATATAACCGTAATTGCGTATCCGAATAAGAGGATTTTTGTTACAAGTGCGGGCTATTTACCCGGCGTTCAGTTTACTACTCCGATCACAGCGGATACTCTCTGTAATTCAGATGCTGGTAAACCGTTGGGTACTGGAACATATATGGCAATGATTGTAGCTCCCTTAGTTAGAGCTGCTTGTAGTTTAACTGCTAATTGTAGCTTGACTGGGGCAGTTGAAAATACAGATTGGGTATTCCAAATCAATACAACCTATTATCAAAATGACGGAATAACAGTAATAGCTACAACGGATGGGAATGCTCTTATGCCTGCTGGTTTTACGAATGCAGTAAATCCGTCACATTCCAAATATTGGACTGGATTGAATACTAACTGGACAACATCTCTTAATCACTGTAGTAGTTGGGGAAGCACTGCTACAAATAGCAGCTGCGGTGGTTCAGGTCCTAATAACTCCTCCGCTAGTTTTACAGATAGCTGGACGCCGGTTCCCTGTGTGGCAGCACAGCAGTTACTTTGCGTTCAGCAATAAAACTCTACAACCTGTAAAAATAGAGTCTAATCCCCATTACACCTTCCCATTAGGAGTAATGATAAACCGAATTGGATTTCCTTTTCGATGATGTAAGTCTTCGAGGCAGCCGTTGACTTCTTCGAGTGGATGATGCGATGTAATCGAAGTGGATAAGTCTAATTTGCCGTTAAGATAGAGTTCTATCAATTCAGGAATAGCGCGAGCATCGCAGCCGAGAGATCCTGCAATTGAAATTTGTTTATTAATAACCATAAAAGGAAATCCAATCTTAAAAGGTTGTTTGCTGATCCCAGCCATGACCATACGTCCACCCGGGTTCATCGCGCGGATACAGTCTTCGATATTGGAATAATGTCCTGAAAAATCTAGCATCAAATCTACTCCACCGGCTAATTCCTGTAATGTCTTACCTGAATTTTTTACTGATCTTACATCTACTAGTTCATCTGCTTTATATCGACCTGCGTTGTCTAGTGCACCTTTGTCTACATCGAGTGCGATTACTTTACTGGCACCTAGCGCACGAGCAAGGATAACAGCATGTATCCCAAGACCACCACATCCGTAAATAGCTACTACATCGCCTGGTTGAATTTTCCCTACGTACTTCACTGCGTGATAGGGAGTAGACACTGCATCGGCGAGAATTGCGCCCTGGTCAAATGGAATCGCGTCGGGGAGAAAAGTGAGATGGCGCTCTTCGATATGCACCTGTTCTGCGAAGGCTCCATTCATTTCAGCGCCTAATACTTGTATGTCGGCACAGAGATTATGCATTCCACCCAGGCATTGTTTGCATTTGCCACAACCTAGTCCCGATGCAATTACGACTCTGTCCCCTTTTTTAAACTTGGTAACGTTTTCGCCGACTTCTCGCACAACGCCTGCTGCTTCGTGCCCGAGGATAGTAGGGTAGTGCTTGAGTCGAACCTGTTTGTGAATCGTCATATGAATATCAGAGCCGCAGACTCCACAGCACTTGATGTCTACTTTTACCTGGTTTGGTTTTAGCTCTGGAAGATTTACGTCCTCGATTTTTAGATGCGATTCGTTTTGGTAGAGGACTCCTGCTTTCATTTTATTCTCCCGTTCCGAATCTTGGATTAGAAATTCTTAATTTTTCATTTAAAGATTCTTTCACTAAATTCCATAGAGTAGCGTCTTCATTTGCAATTTTCTTTTTGCGGATATAGTCTGTTAGCTTTTCGTTGAGAGAACGACAGAGTTCCATTTTAGCTAAATAGGTTTTATCTTTAGTATCCGTCGTGACAAAAGATATAGAATTTTCTCTTAAAAAGTTCGAAACTCTTTCTATTTCCTGGTCTAGAAAAATTTCTCCATACTTAATTTCTCGACTGATTACACCTAGCATATTCCAGCTTACAAGTGTCTTGTAAGAAACGGCATCATTGTCTTTTAGGGCAGGCAATACTTCTTTTATGAGTAAATCCTGAATTGCCTCAAGTAGTACATTTGCATCCGGTCTATCTTGCATCTTCTATTAACCTCATCGCTTCAAATTCCATTTCACAGGTTCTTCTTCCAATCGCAGCAAGTTCGATTCCTTTATCTGCTCCGCTTAAATGTCTTTCTGCTTGCTGTGCAGAGCCAACTGCCCAGCGGATATTTCCCATTATCTCCCAGTAAGTAACCTTTTTAGGGTCAACTGGAATTCCTGAATGCTTTTCGTAAAGCGAGTAAAATTCTTTTCGGTCCGCAAATCCGCCCGCTTCTTTGTTTAATTTTCCAAATCTCCAATCTCTCATGCAAAGCCAGGCTATATCTTCATGCCTATCTCCCCAATGTGCAAACTCCCAATCTACGATTCCCTGGAGTCCGTCTGCGGATACCATGAAGTTGCCGGTTCTAAAGTCTCCATGCACTAAAACTTCTTCGTCAGTGACGACAGCATTTTTTTCGAGCCAATTGAATATTAGTTCCATAGCGGGGTGAGGCTCTTTTAGCCCAGAAACTAAATCTCGCAAATCCTGAACAGAATCGAGTGCAATTGCATTTTGAGCTTCCCCTTTATGGCGGGTGAGATTTTTTTTGAGTTCTTCGTCTTTACAGGTAATCGGTGTTATATTGTGAATCTTTGCTAGATTCTCGGCGAGCTCTTCTGTGAGAGATTTTCGGATTTTATTTAGACTTGGGTCTTTTACAATATAACGTCCCGTTGCCTTACCTGAAATTCTCTGCATGAAGTAAAATGGATTTCCGATAACGTCTCGATTTGTCTCAAGCCAATAGGGCTTTGGCGTTTTTACACCTGCTTTTGATGTAAGCTCACAGACTTTGAATTCGTCGATGCGAGAAAGACTTGCAAGCAATGACGCGCCTTTGTCTGTTCTAAAGACTAATCTATGTTCGCCGCTAAATTCTCCTGAGTCTACTTTGAGATCTAGAAGATAATTATCCTGGCAAGCTCCGCCGCTTAGAGGGATCATGTCGGTTACATTTGATTTGCCTGACAGCCTGGTCGTAAGATAGGATTCCAATGTATTTTTGAGTTCTTCTTTTGATAGGTTCATAGCTTTATTAATTTAATCATCCTGAAATTCTGTTTATTTTTTAAACCATTGGACTAACCTAGAATAAACTTCTTTATCTACATCTGGATAGAGAAATAAGTCAGCATGGTCATAGTCAATGGATTGACCATTAGCCTCGCTTGCTTCATAGAGGGTATTTGTAGTATCCAGCTTTGCACTGACACCAGACCTTAATTTATGAAAGAGTGGATAAATGGATTCTTCCGGACTGATGCTGTCTAGCTTTCCGTAAATAAAAAAATACGGTAGTTGCAATTTGGAGTAATGAAAACGGGATAGGTAATCGTTGCCAAGTTTTGGAATTCGATTAAAATAAATTTCCTTCTTAGAGTTGTCCACTTTTTGCAAACTATTATTCATACGAATATATTTAATACAAAAATTAGTTTTAGTTCCTGTCGGGCAGATATCTTGAACTAACTTTTCTTCATAGCCGAAGCTAATTGATTTTTCTGCAAAACTGCCTGTATAATTATAATCAATTCCTGTTCCAATGAAAAATACTTTTTTAATCCGTGCATAATTATTTAGGTTCTGGGGAATCGTCATATACTCCAGAACCGCCTGTCCGCCCAGCGATGTTCCTGCTAAAATCACATCGCGGCTTCTGTGTTTTTGCGCTACTTGGTTTAAAATTGAATCAATTTCTAGAGCATGATTTTTAAAATTTGGATTTACTTCATTAGAAGAAATCAAATAAACAGTGTAGCCTTCCTTATTTAGATAGGCTATCAAACCTT
>JANYCR010000597.1 GCA_025360185.1 Leptospiraceae bacterium
CCGGTGCATTTATAGGTGCCGGTGCGATTATTTTACCCGGTGTTCATATTGGAGAACAATCAATAGTTGGCGCTGGCGCAGTTGTCACGAAAAATGTTCTTTCTAATTCTACAGTAGTCGGAAACCCCGCAAGGGTACTAAAAATTTAAACTATGAATGTTTGGAAAGAAAATATTATTTCTTCAGACGCTACACTGGTTGAGGCAATTCAAAAAATTGATTCATCCGGGATGCAATTGGTATTAGTCTTAAATGCTGACGGTTATTTAGAAGGTGTTCTTACGGATGGGGATATACGAAGAGCAATATTGAAAGGCAAATCACTCGAAGTTCGTGTAGACGAAGTAATGAATCGCAATCCGAAAACTGTTTCCGAGAAAACCTCAAGAGAGGAAATACTCTCTATTATGCGACGCCACAGGATGCATCATTTGCCTGTCTTGAATTCGGTTGGAAAAGTTATAAAGCTTTTCACGCTCGACGAACTTATTGGTGCAATTGGAATACCGAATTGGGTTGTGCTTATGGCTGGAGGACTTGGGAAACGCTTACGGCCTTTAACTGACGATACCCCCAAGCCAATGCTTTTCGTTGGCGGAAAGCCAATTTTAGAAAGTATTTTAGAAAGTTTTTCTGAGCAAGGTTTTCGAAAGTTTTACCTTTCCGTAAATTATAAAGCAGAGATGATACAAAATCATTTTGGGAATGGAGATAAACTCGGAATTGATATTGAATATTTACACGAAGACAAAACTTTAGGAACAGCAGGAGCTCTTTCGCTTCTACCTACAAAGCCAGAAGAACCAATCATAGTGATGAATGCAGATCTATTGACTCGAACTAATTTTGATTCACTATTAAAATTTCATAACGAGCATAAATCAATCGGAACTATGGCTGTAAGAGAGTATGATTTTCAGGTTCCGTATGGTGTTGTAAGTGTAGATGAATATAAGATTAAAGGAATTGAAGAAAAGCCTATTCATAAATTTTTTGTAAATGCCGGCATATATGTATTATCCGCTGAGGCTTTGGATTATATTCCAAAAGACACTTTCTTTGATATGCCAACTTTATTTGAAAACCTACTTTCGGCTAACAAGGTAGTATCCGCTTACCCACTTCGGGAGTATTGGTTAGATGTCGGAAGACTAGAAGAATTTGAAAGAGCCCAAAGAGAATGGGGAACTGAATCTCGTTGAAGACACTCATTGTTGGATATGGCTCGATTGGACAAAGACATGCTCGTATACTAAATGAATTAGGTCTTTCTGTCGCCGTTGTAAGTAAGCAATTATTAGCTGATACAATCGTAAATTTTTCTGATTTAAAACAAGCATTGGAAGAATGGAATCCTGAATATATAGTAATTGCGAATGAAACGGATAAGCATTATAATTCACTAGAAATTCTTATTGAAGAAAATTTTAAAGGAAAAGTTTTAGTAGAAAAACCTTTATTTGATAAGCCTTTAGATATTTCTAAAAATAATTTTACTGATTCGCGGGTTGCCTATAATTTAAGACTTCATCCATTCTTAATGAAAGTAAAAAATGTATTAGCGGCTAAAGACAAATTGATTATTTCTGCTAATATTTATGTAGGAGCCTATCTTCCCGATTGGCGACCAAATACAGATTATAGAAATAGTTATTCTGCGAGTAAAGAAAAGGGAGGGGGAGTTCTTCGTGATCTTAGCCATGAGCTTGATTATGCACAATGGTTTTTCGGAAAATGGAAACGACTTACTTCTATTGGCGGACATTTTAGCAATTTAGATATTACAAGCGATGATGTATTCAGTATTTTAATGGAAACAGAAAATTGTCCCTTGGTTCATATCCATTTAAACTACTTAGATAAAAAACCATATAGAGAAATACTAATCAATACAACTGAAGAGACAATTCGTGTTAGCCTCACTGAAAACAGTATAGAAATAAATGGCAATAGGGAAGAAATAAAACTGGAACGAGACTTTACTTACCAGGAAGAGCATAAAGCGATGTTATCCGGTGATACGGATGGGCTTTGTAATTTTGAAGAAGGATATTTTACTTTGAAAACAATTGACGCAGCACAAAGGGCTAGTGAATCAAAAATATGGATTCAAAATTGAAAAGAATCTGTACGATATGCGCTCGCGGTGGATCCAAAGGCGTGAAGAATAAAAATATTCGTAGTCTAGCCGGTAAGCCACTCATTGCGCATACGATTGAACAGGCGCAGGTAAGCGGACTCTTCAACGAAATTGCAGTGAGTAGTGATTCACCTGAAATTCTAGAAGTAGCGTCGCAATACGGTGTGCGTCATTTAATTAATCGTCCCGCAGAGCTTGCAACGGATACTGCTGCGAAACTTCCAGTCATTCTTCACTGTGTTAAAGAAGTAGAATCAATTTTGAAAGTTGAATTTGATACGTTAGTTGACTTAGATGCTACCTCTCCGCTAAGGTCAGTCGATGATATAAAAGGATCGGTTGAGCTACTGGAATCAAAATTAGTTTTGAATGTAATTACAGCGTCACCCGCAAGACGCTCTCCTTATTTTAATTTGGTTGAACTTGGTGATGATGATATTGTCCGCTTATCTAAAAAAATGGACAAACCAATTGTTCGCAGACAAGATTCTCCTAAATGCTTTGATATGAATGCGTCGATTTATGTTTGGTCTAGAAATGGATTGTTTAATTTTCCAACTGTTTTTAATCACGATACAAGGCTATTTATAATGCCAGAAGAAAGATCCTTTGACATTGACAATGAATTAGATTTCGAGATTGTTGAACTACTCATGAAGAAGAAACAAG
>JANYCR010000617.1 GCA_025360185.1 Leptospiraceae bacterium
TTAGAATATCTCTACTCTTTACGGGTAGACTTACTCATAAAAGAAATTGCAGGACTCAGAGATAAGTCAATCGAAAAAGAAAATGTTCGACTTTGCATAGAAATCAGGGATAGAGTCCGCGCAAAATGGGGATTATCCAGGAAAATTTCTTTACAGGGAAGTAAGCTTGAATCTATTCTTTCTAAAGATGCGATTTCAAATATTACGAAAATCTAATATGATTATGAAAAAGAAATTATTAACGAAATTTAATCGATATTTTCTAGTTATATTCCTACTCTGCATAATACCAGCTGCGCTCTTCGCCTGGGACAGTGAGTTCTACGAAAAGCCGCAGTTCGTAACTTATAAATTTCCGGACGATAGGCTTCCACGTCATCCGTTCACACGCTTCCCACAAAGTGGAATCATGATTAGCTCCCACTGTGTCTATAAATCAGGAAAAGCTAGGAAAGGAAGAGAATGCAAAGCCTGGAAGCCCTATGAGTATATAAACAGCGGTAAATTAGTCGCCATGATTCGAGAAAAAGGATTCTTTAGCGAAGGCGATTCCCCCTATCAAATTGCCCTACTCGTCTGCAAAGAATCTGGCGGCGTTGTAGAAACAGAGGCTAACGAGTATAATCCTTTCGGGCGCGAAATGGAGCCAGAAGATTTCTGCGCGTTCAAAGACGGGACTATGACTTCTTTTAATTTCATATTACTCTATATATCACGCAAAAGTCCGAATATCCGTACTGAAATGGAGAAAGTGAAGAAAGAAAGGCAGAAGATATTAAAGGTAAATCAATAGGAATATTGTCCCACAGTTCGTAAATAAAGAGCTATGCGTTTTAAAATAATATTTGACATAATTACTAATTTTCAGCAAGGTTGACCGAGTTAACGTAGGGGGCTAATCATGGAACTATTTTCAAAAGACGATTCGTTTAAAGAATACAAGCATTTCAAAAAAGCCAGAGAAGATTTTAAAGACGCGAACACTGAAATGACTGATACCATTGACTTAAAGACCTCCGATGCGAAGAATGTCAATTATGCGGAAGTTCATACAAATATTTATGAAAGTGTTGGTCTTGGAAAAAATTGGCGAGTAGATAAGAATAAAAATACCGATGAATTAGAAACTGCTATTGGGGGATTTAATACTGTGACTGATGGTCTAGAGCCGTATCCAGATAAAAGCATTCATTCTAAAAATATATTGCAAACAGTCTTATTCTTTTTCAAGAAATCATGAACCTTTCAGAAATAAAAACAAGCGGGAAAATGTGCATTTTTCTCCAAAAGGTTCCAGCTCTTACGATGGAAGAATATCTTCATAACGCAAGAGCTAATTACTATACTGCAATGAATGAATCAGGTTTTCGTTTTTATTCTTTATTCTTAAAACAAAAAAAAGAACAAAACTCTTACCCAATGATTACAGAAGAGGATTTTAAAATTAATACTTTCAAAGAAAGTTATAAACTTAGATTTAATAGACTTAAAACAATATCAAATAGCCTATATTACTACACTCTAAAAATAACTTCCTCTGATTCCTCTACGATAATGGAATACGCGAAGCAAGAAGGGAGTGACCGCGTTGTAATTTTTATTTCTAAAAATCTAGAACGAGATGAAAAGCGTCTTTTAAAAATTTTAAAGCTAAATTCATTTTTATATTACAGAGACACAAACTTTTACTATGCTCAAAACTTATTTAATCCCACGGGCTACATTCGAAAACAAAAACTAAACGAGATATTAGAAGGCAAAGCCAAGTTATCCTCTGAATCTACATTTAGAATGATCGAACTAGAAATGGATCAAGAAATTGGCTCTAACTTAATCAAGATACGCTACGTGAATTAAATTAGAGTAACCTCGCATTAAACGAGACTAACAGTCTCTTGCTCCAATCTCTCTTGAATCTTTAATGCTCCCTTGTTTTCCGGTTCAATGAGTAAAATCTTTTTTATTAATTTTGATGCACGTTTGAAATTCTTGGTATACGCATACATATCTGCCAGGTGAATTAGGTTTCGCAAATTAAATGGTTCGCGTAGTTTAATTCGCTCTGCCATTTCAATTGCTTCATCGAATTCATGATTCATCTTGAGACAAAAAGATGCTTTAAACATTAAGTTTGAATCAAGTTCATTTTTTTCTAGAAATTCTTTACAAACTTTTGCAGCCTCAGTATACGAACGCTCTTTCATGTATGCTTTGATTAAATATCGCGCAACTTCAAAACGATTTGGATTTTCCTCGTAAGAATTTTTCAAAATAGAAATCGCCTCTTGGAATTTATGCTGACCAACCAGTGAACGCGCATTACGCAGAGTTACCTCAATTCCTTCTAGCTCGGCTTCACTCATCTCTAGGCCCGCATCGGGATAGCTAATAGATAAAAGGGAAAAATCATCCATGAGTTCAAACTTATCCGTAATCAATGTAAAAATTGTATTTAGATCACCCTTTGCTTCTTCTACTCTCTTCAAGAAAAGACCTTCATCCTCATTGATGACACGAGTATCTCTTTTAACATCTCTAGAGAGGATAACATCGTCTTTGCCGTCAGAGCCAATTATTAAAAAATCCCCCTGCATCATTTGAAAGGTTGAAATAAAAAGCTCGTTCTCAAGTCCACTCGTTCCTAATTTACGAAATGTCATATCATGCTCAATAAAATCAGCAACTCCATCGCGGTATAAAATTACCCACGGATGCTCCGCGTTTATAAAATACACAAGCCCTGACTTTTCATCCACAAGTCCGAATACAAGCGAGATTAACATAGAACCATCAAAGCTTTCAAAAATTTTATGCATTTCTTTAAAGGCGGACTTGATCCAAAACTCTGGCGGGACTTCCGAATGAGCAGGATAGGAAACAGTTCTCTGGATGATTGACTGAAATACAGCGCCTAATACCAATACTCCCCCTGCTCCCTGCATAGATTTTCCCATTGCATCTGCATTTAAGAAAGTAATATATTCTCTACCCTTTAATTTAATCTGGTGGGTAATGCATATATCCCCCCCGATGTCATGGGACTGCGCTTTAAATTTGAATTCTTTCTTTTGTTTTACAAAGAAATCTACTTTTACATTAGAGCCTACTACCTTGTTAACCCCAAGTGGACGAAGTAAGAGTGTAGTAAGAAAATAATCCCCATCCTGTTGAGTTTTTAATTTCTCGACCTGGTTTAAGCTGACTTGCAATTCCTTCGTTCTTGCATCAACTTTCTCTTCCAAATGCTCCGCATAGTCTTCTAATTTGTCTTTTGAGTCCTTGATGGATTTTACCATGCTGTTAAATGAATTTGATAAAAATCCAATTTCGTCCTGCACTTTCACAGGAATTGTAATATCTAAATTTCCCTTTTTGACCTTGCCTAAGCCATCTAAAAGAGCATTGAGCGGATTAATTAACGTACCCGATAGAAAAATTGGAATTCCAATTACGACTAAAATAAGTGCAAAGAATAAAATGTAAATTAACTTCATTCCAATTTGGTGCATAAACTTTCTATATTCCAAATAGGAATAACCTAATTCATATACTTTCTTTTTTTCAAAATCTATGTAATGAAAAATTAGAAGACTATGCG
>JANYCR010000021.1 GCA_025360185.1 Leptospiraceae bacterium
ACTGGAAAGAAATGGTCATAAAATCTTATGTTAACTGAATCGTATTTTAGCTCTTTGGTAATTTGATTTTGTTTATCAATGATAAAATTTGTATTTCCTTTTTTAACCACAGCTAAGCCTTCGTAAAACTCAGAAGCTTTATCATAGATGAGAGGAATAACTAGAATTCCGCTGTCGTTGATGTATCCATATTTTTCTTTTACGGAAACTGAATGGAATCCGCCTTCCATGCTATAGCGTATTTCATCGTATTTGAAATCCACTAAAACTTTGTTCTCTCTATCTATAATTCCTTCCTTCCCATTGAATATGACTACAGCTTTGTTATCCCTAAACCCAAATCCTCGTTCATAAGTTATTGGAATTACCAATTCCCCTTCTGGGTTAATCGCTCCCCATTTCCCTTTTAGTTTAACCGCAGCAATGCCATCTCTAAAAAAATTTGCAGAATCATAAATAAGTGGAATGATTTCTTTGTAATTTTCATCCAAATAGCCATATTTGCCTTCTTTGTTCACTACTAAAAATTTGTCTTCTTTCCAATAATCTACCGAGTCATACTTTTCTAAAATATGCTTGGGGATTTTATCTTTTGCGAAAAGGAGAGAGGAACTAAGAAGAAATAGAATTATAAAAAGTTTCATACAAGGTTCATTTAAAATAATAGAATTAAGGATGTAAAGAATGAAAATTCCTATTTTTTACTCTATTTGATTAATTTTATTGACATAAAGGCTTTTACTTAAAACATTCAGATAAACGGAGGCTATAAGTGGGCAGTGCACCTGAAAGTTTAGGACCAATTATCATTCAACTTATTCTAGGAGTGGGTTTTGCAGCTTTAATCCTATCTCTCGCTTTCCTTCTCAATCCCAAAAAACGCAGTAAACCTCATGATACATTCGAATGCGGTGTCCCTTATTATGGTGATGCGCGCGGTGTATTCAATGTAAAATTCTATCTTGTAGCAGTTTTATTTATTCTATTTGATATTGAAGCCGTTTTCCTTTATCCCTGGGCTGTGAATTTGGGCAAATTTACTGAAGCAGGACTCGGTGGCTTCATTCTTATCGAGATGTTATTATTTATATTCATTTTAGTCGTTGGTTTATACTATATCTGGAAAAAAGGAGCTTTGGAATGGGATTAAACGAAATTCTAAGTAAACCCGGGCAGATGCTCGGTGACATGGCGCAGGTTTCGACTTTAGATGCAGTAGTCAACTGGGGAAAAAGTTATTCCCTTTGGCCTTATCCATTTGCAACTGCTTGTTGTGGTATTGAGTTCATGGGAACAGCTTGCTCAGACAATGACATCGCTCGTTTCGGTGCTGAGCGTCCTTCGTTTTCCCCGCGACAATCCGATATGATTTTAGTTCTTGGAACCGTTACCTATAAAATGGCTCCGGTGCTTCGAGAAATCTATGACCAACTTTGTGAGCCTAAGTATGTAATCAGCGTAGGGGCTTGTGCTTCTTCCGGTGGAATGTTTGATACGTATGGAGTTGTCCAAGGCGTTGATAGATTTTTACCAGTTGACATTTATGTTCCGGGTTGTCCTCCGAGACCGGAAGCTATCATGGACGCGCTGATTAAACTCCAACAAAAAGTGCAAACCCAGGGACTTGAGGCACGCCGTCAAGAAGTGATGAGAAAGATCGACGAGATCAACGAGAAAAACAGACCAGTTATAGTAAGATGAAAGAAAAAGTAGAATCCTTTATCAAATCCAAACTGTCTTCCTTTATTTTCAAAGAGGAAGCGGTTAACAGTAATATTCCTACCTTCTTTATTAAATCAGAAGGAATTTTCCCAGTTGTAAAAGCACTCAAAGAAGACAAAGAATTACAGTTTAATTTTTTGAATGACCTGACTGCGATTGATTGGCTCGGCAAAAAAAATATCCGTTTTGAAGTCTGTTACATGCTTAGATCCACTGTGAATAAGCACTTTCGCATTATGCTAAAAGTTCCTTTAGAAGAAGGGGAAACGATTCCAACTATCGTTCCGATTTTCAAAGGTGCAAACTGGCCTGAGAGAGAAGTGTTTGATATGTTCGGAATTGAATTTACTGGACATCCTCAAATGGA
>JANYCR010000202.1 GCA_025360185.1 Leptospiraceae bacterium
GGGATTGTGTAAAAGCATAAAGTTGTACCAAAAAAAAGACCTAAAACTAAATTATCCAAAATATGGATAATTTAGTTTTAGAGTCATCAGATAAAGAAAAGAAGCAACCAAGACATAGCAAAGTCACATACAAGAAGTATGAGATGAGTCAGGATTTTTTATTTCCCCCGAGTACATCGGACTATCTTCCAAAAAATCATATTGCGCGGCTAATCCATGTTATCGTCGATAAGATGGACATTGAGTATATAGAATCACAATACAAAGGTGGTGGAGTAAGCGCGTATCATCCAAGTATGATGCTCAAGGTATGGCTACTTGGGTATGTGAAGAAAATATATACGAGTCGAAAATTAGAAAAGGCATTGCAAGAAAATATTGCCTTCATGTGGATAAGCGGGCGGCAAACACCGGACTTTAAAACTTTATCGAATTTTCGATTATCTCTGAAAGATGATATTAAAATAATTTTTAAAGAAGTTGTTCTTATGGGTTTAGAGATAGGAATCATTCAAGGTAAAGATATATTTATTGATCATACTAAGATCCATGCAAGTGCAAATCCATATAAGATAACTTGGAGAAAGAATATAGAACGAAGACTTTCGAAGGTTGATGAAGAGTTAGAAATTTTATTCAAACATATTGATGAATTGAATGAGCGTGAAGATGCGCACTATGGAGAAGAAAGCATAAGCACAGTAAAAGAATCTGCATTCGATAAGGAAAACATTCATTCCATTGTGGATAAGATAAATACTTCCCTGAAAGAAGGTCGTGTAACAAAAGAAGATGCGAAGAAAGAAAAAGAAGTTTTGAAGAAAACGGAAAAGCTACTTGAGCGTAAAGAAAAGTTAGAAAAACAAAAGGAAATACTTGGTGAGCGAAATAGTTATTCAACAACGGATAATGACGCTACTGCGATGAAAATGAAACGAAGTGAAGAAATAAAACCTGCTTACAACGAAGGGATTGCTACTGAAAATGGATTTGTCGTTGATTATGTAATCAGCCAGAATGCAGCCGATACAGTAAGTTTTAAAGAATTAGCAAATGGAGCGACTCAAAATTTAGGAGCGAAGCCAGAAAATATTATCGCCGACGCAGGATATGGAAGTGCGGAAAATTATGATTATCTGAAAGAAAAAGAAATTGAAAATTATGTAAAATATCCCAGCTATCATTCTGAAAACAAAATGGGTGATAAATTCAAATTGAAAGACTTTACTTACGATCCCCAACGTGATTCCTACAAATGCTTAAATCATCAAAATTTAATATTCAATCATACTGCAGTTCGAGAAACGAAAACAGGATTTCAAGAAACTGTTAAAGTCTACCACGCCGAAGAAACCGTTTGCGGTAAATGTCCAATACGCGCATATTGCACAACCGGCAAGTTTAGAACCCTAACCGTTAATCCAAAATTAGAAGAGCATAAAAACATAGTGCGAGAAAATTTAAAATCCGAAAAAGGAATTCAATTAAAAAAGCAAAGATGCTTTGATGTCGAAACCGTATTTGCAAACAGAAAATGGAATGCGGCAAATCGAAGGTATTTTCTTCGTGGAAAAGACAAAGTCAATCTTGAAGCTGGTCTTGTTTATCTTACCCACAACATCAAGAAAATGTTTATCTATATCATGGCTAAATTTGATCCATTGACTCCAATTAAGTCGATCATCATTTAAAAAAAACGCAAAATTTGAATGATGCAGGGAATAAGCCCTGCATCATAATCTGTGCCCATATTTCTTTGCTTTTACACAACCCCCATGTAATTAGAATGGTATTATTATTTTCAAACAAATAATTACGCATGGGAAATCTATTTGTATTGATTTTATGCTTTTCTTTTGGAATACTACTGCGAATAACAAATCGAATTCCCGAAAATGCTCATAGATCGGTAAATGCATTTATCTTGCATATTTCCCTACCAGCACAAATTTTACTCTATACCAAAAACATTTCTCTCTCTACCGAATTTTTATTACCCGTAAGTATGCCCTGGATTATTTTTATTTCTACCTTAATAATTCTAGTCATTCTAAAGAAATTGTCCTATATTGATTCTAAAACAA
>JANYCR010000037.1 GCA_025360185.1 Leptospiraceae bacterium
GTCCAGCATTTTGACACCTCTGGCAATCGACCCATCCCATCCATTTCCTCATCTACTCAATCGCTCTCTTAATCTTGCTATCACGCTTACCGGTGATGAGGATACTGCGCGTAATCTCTTTGCAATTGTGCAAGTACCTTCCTTATTACCACGCTTTTTAGAATTACCATCTTCAGACGGAGAAAGAAGGTTTTTTCCTTTGGAGGGGATAATTACACTTCACCTCTCAGATTTATTTTATGGATTGACTGTTAAAGAAATTCATGCGTTTAGAATCATGCGGGATTCCGATCTTTCTATTCACGAAGAACTAGAAGGAAGTCTTTTAACAAATGTTAAGAAAGAATTAAAAAATCGTTTTTGGGGAGACGCAGTCAGGTTAGATGTTCATAGTAAAATTCCAGAAAATTTAAAACAAATCGTCATGGAACTTCTCAAAATCCAAGACCACGAAATGTATGAAATACCTGGCTTCTTAAATCTTGGCGATCTAATGTTTTTTTATGGTCTCTCTGACACTGCAAAGTTAAAATTTCCAGTGATCCCAACTAAAAATAAATTGAGCGAATACAGTCTCGATAAAATTTTTCAACTCATCCGCAAAGGTGATATTATTTTTCATCACCCTTACGATTCGTTTCAAGCAGTCGAAGATTTACTCAAATTTGCAAGCGAAGATCCAAAAGTTCTCGCGATTAAAATGACACTCTATCGCACGAGTGGGGATTCTCCCATTATCCAATACTTAAAGCAAGCAGCGGAAAATGGCAAACAAGTAACAGTGCTTGTTGAATTAAAAGCACGCTTCGATGAAGAGCGTAATATCATTTGGGCGCAGCGACTCGAGGATTCAGGTGTTCACGTAGTATACGGAATAATCGGTCTAAAGATTCATTGCAAAGTATTGCTCATTCTCAGGAGAGAAACAGACAAGTTAAAACGTTATGTGCACTTAAGCACGGGAAACTATAATTCTGCCACAGCAAGGTATTACACTGATTTGTCGCTATTTACAAATAATGTAAGTATCACGGAAGATATTGGAACTCTCTTCAACGCCCTTACTAGTTCAGCGAAAATGCCTAAGCTCACTACTATATCAGCGGCTCCTCTGTATTTACGAGATGATATACTGAATTTAATTTGGAATGAAATTGAAAATGGTAAACAGGGTAAACCAGCTTATATATTTTTAAAAATGAATTCATTAGTAGACAGGGAATTAATTCTCGCCCTCTATGAAGCAAGCAGACAGGGAATTAAAGTGGATCTTGTGATTAGGGGAATTTGTTGCTTAGTGCCAGGACTGCCGGGTGTTTCCGAAAATATCATAGTTCGTTCTATCATTGGAAGATTTCTAGAGCATTCTCGAATTTATATTTTTCATAATGCAGGCAAATCAAAAGTGTACCTTTCATCAGCCGACTGTATGCCTAGAAATTTCTTCAAGAGAATTGAAGTAATGTTCCCTATTCTAGATGAGAAAATTCAGCAAAAAATTTTCAAGATAATAGATATCATATTGAAAGACAATGTAAAGGCTCGCATTCTCGGTAGTGAGGGAGTTTATCGAAAACTTTCTCCTGCTGAGGGAGAAATTCCGATTGATTCTCAAATGGAACTCGCAAAAATATAGCTTTATTGGATAGATTCATGTTGTTAAAATATTTACTCTCATTTTTTATTTTATGTTTTGTGGTTACGCAAAGTTATGCGGATGACTGCAATAGATTATTGAATTCCTTCGATGAGCCCATCCCATTGAAATCGGGTTGGGTTTTTCTAAAAGGTGATAACCCGGAATGGAAAAGTCCTGAGATGGAAGATTCATCTTGGGCAAAAAAAACTCTACCAGATTCCGGCTATGACCCTAATCCAGAAGTCACAGTAACGGGTTACCATTGGTATAGATGTCACTTAGTTTTTCCGGATAATATAAAAGAAGCCTCGATTTCCCTCGCGATTAATTTTGGAAAAATTCGTGACGTTGATGAAGTATTTTTCAATGGAATTAAAATTGGATCAACTGGAAAAGTTTCTCCAGTATTGCAAGCAGACTTAGAAAAAGATAGAATTTATTCCATTTCTTCAAGACTACTTCAACCCGGCAAAAACGTATTAGCCGTTCGAATCTATACCTCCACCGACTACTTTGGATTAGACAATGTTCCAATAATTGGGAATGAATTTACTCTGTCCTGGAAAAATACTCGGAAAGAAATATTCAATATAATATTTGGTTTTGTTTTTATAGCTATGGGACTTTTTTTTATTCTTGGTTCCCTTGTTCGTTCTACGAATAAAAGCAATCTTTTCTTTTCGCTATTCTCCATTACCTTGGGTATGTATACCCTTATCCGCACGCAATTTCGATATAGAGTCTTCGATGATTTTAGCCTATCGTATCGAATTGAATTGATTTTACTTATGATTCTACCTATTTTGTTTGTTAATTTCATTACCTATTTTGTAAATCACAAACGTAAATTACACAACTGGATTTACGAGCTGGTAATGTTGCTTCTCATGATTGTTACCTGGTTAGCGCATACTCCTGACAAATGGGAAACGATTGTTCGATACAACGGATACTTGCTATTTTACCCACTTGTTAGATGCTTTTATATAATTTCTAAAAACTACATTCAAAATAAAAACAAACTTAAATATGTTTTTATAGGAACTCTTGCTCTATTGCCAAGCGTAGTCGTAGACTTACTAAAGGCATTGGAATTTATTAAGTTTCCATCGATCGTGCATTTTGGGTTTATGTTTTTTCTTATCAATATTTCTGTTCAACTCTCGGAAGAAATGGTAGAAAACTATAATCGCTTTATAGAACAAGAAAATGATTTAAAGAAAATGGAAAAACTAAAAACTAAATTTTTAGTAAATCTCTCCAATGAATTTAAACTTTATATGGATGGGATCAACGCTACCGTGAAAGACTTATTAGCCGGTGACGGACAAAACACTCAAGACAAAATAAAGCGACTAGAAAGTTACGAAGGATTGACGCGCTCTATAATCAGTGATGCAGTTGTTCTAAATGCAATTGAAAGCAAAAAATATGAAAATGTAATCGAGAAATTTTCACTGAAAGATTTAATCAACGATACTCTTTCGATGATTGAAAATAGACTTTCGCAAAATAGAAAATCTAAAGTAGTTTCGATTTCTTCTGGTGATATAGAACTAATGCAATCTAAGGAATTAATTTTTCTAATATTCTATCATCTTCTGGAAAACCTCTACAAGTATACACCCGAAGAAACGGGCTTACAAGTAATCGTAAAATCTGAAACAAAAAATTCTTTAGAGATTACAGTAATCGACGAAGGAAATGGAATTGATAGTTTAGATCAACTTGATATTCAGAAAAAATTTGTGCGCGGGACAAGTGCAAATGATAAAATTATGGGAGTTGGTATTGGACTGACTCTTGTAAAAGCGATTTCTAACTTTTTAGGCGGTGGATTAGAAATCCAAAGCGCAAAGGGCACTGGCTCAAAATTCATAGTAACAATTCCGGTATAAAATATGAAAATATATATAAATCATTTACGACTTTTATTATTAGCCGCATCTTTATTCTTTCTTGGCAATTGCTATTCGGCATCAGAAGAATTAAGTACGGAGATTATTAACCTAGCAGAATCGGAATGGCAAATAGATTTTGAGGATAAGACTGAATATGCGAGTTTTGAATTTCCTCATCAAAGCTGGCAAACTATTGAAATTCCTGGCAATTTAAGAAATGTAGATAGTACTCACAGGGGCATTTTTTGGATGCGAAAATCATTTGAGCTAGACGCAGAAAATTTTACAAGTGCCCTTGCACTTACTTTAGGAAGAGTCTACGATAGAGATGAAGTTTACTTAAACGGAAAAATAATTGGCATCAATGGAAAAAGTCCTGAAGATATTCACCAAAATGAAGTTGCATTTGGAAGATTAAGAATTTACTCCATACCCCCGGGACTTTTACGAAAGGGCAATAACTTATTAGCCGTTAAGATTAATTCAAACTTCAGAGCATATGCCGGCATTGTCAGCGGTCCGATAGGCATTGCAACGCTAGAATCTGCAACTTCCTACATGATTCAAAATTCTGTAGATGATGTGATTTTCGAAGCAGTATACCTCTTCATAGGTGTGTTCTTTATCATTAGCTTTATGAAAATGAAAGAAATGAAAGAATATCTTGCCTTTAGTATTTTTATTATTTCTTTTTCCATTTTCCAATTTACAAGAAATGAATTTCGTTTCGAATTTTCAAATCATTTCTTAGTTTTTAAATATTTAGAATCCGCATTAATTCTAAACATGCCTTTTTTCTATATTCACTTTTTCCAAAGTTTCTTCCAACTGCCAAAAGTTAAATTTCAGAATTATTATTTCTTACTCAACCTGGGTTTCTGTATTTTATTCCTGGCAATTCCTAATTATGTTTTTTGGAGCAACTTTATAAATCTGTGGATAATCAATATTTTACTCATTTTAGCATATTCATTATATATCACGATACAAAAAGTAAAAGAAAAAGATAGAGATGCTATTATTTACGGGATTGCACTTATATACTTTATATATAGTGTAATTAAAGAAATTTTCTTACAACGCGGCTATATACAGGGTCAATCTTCAATCGAAGCATCCGTCCTATTTTATATACTTTTAGTTACGGTAGCATTAAGACTTCGATTTATATTTTTAAAAATTAAAATTCAAAATAGATTCGAGCAATTGAAAGAGATTGACGAACTTCGTGAAAAAATATTTCTCTATATGGATAGAATCCTAAGCCCATCAATAGACGAATCCATATTAACCACACGGGCGCTCAAGAACAATAATAATCCGCAAGCCATCAAAGATTCTATTACTAAAATTCAAGTCATTTATGATGAAATGCAATATTCCCTAGATGATATTTTGGAATTATCCCGTCTTGAAGTTATGTCTGAGCCATTATCGAAGGAAACAGTAGACTTCGTAGATTTTATACGAACTATACTTGCAATGGCTAATGTCACTTATACCATTAAGGTCGATGAAAAGTTTCAAATTCATAATAGCTTGGATTTAATTAACTCGCTCATCATTCGCTTGATAGATTTTACTGGGTTTAAAGATATTAGCAGCATAGATTTAATTGTGACTTCAGATTTAAAAAATCATCTTCACTTCCGGTTTATGCTCTATAGCCTCGACCATAAGAAAACGCAAAAGCTATACAAACAGCTCAACGATTTTACAGTAGGGGGTAATATCCATTCTGTGCGCTGGGCAATCATCAAAGAAATTCTTCGACTTTTAGATGGTCATTTAGAAATGAAACTAATCAATAAGAAATATGTTAGAATCGATTTCGAACTACAAGCATTACCTCTTGAACACGAAAAAGTTGAAAAACCAAAATTTGAATTAAAAATTCCCAAAATAAAGTTTAACTTTAAATTACCAACATTTAAAAAATAAAGAAGGAAAAATGAATTATATTATAGCAAGAGATGGAACAAGGATCGCATATCATGTTAGAGGCGAAGGATTTCCTATATTTATTTTCAATGGATTTACCTGTAGCGAGCCAAACCTAAAACTTTTAGTTGCTCGACTTTCCAAGAAATACCAAGTAATCTTTTGGGACTACAAAGGACATGGGCAGTCGGATACTCCTAAAAATTTTAAAGAAGTTACAGTAGACGGAAGTATAGACGATGCCAAACGTGTATTAGAAAAACTGAATATAGAAAAAGCAATCTTCTTTGGCTACAGCACGGGAGTTCAGATTATGCTTGAGTATAACTTCCGTTATCCTGGAGTTGCGACATCTCTTATTAGCCTTGCCGGTTTCAGCAGTCGAGTGATGGATTCATTTTTAAATCTAGATACTAAAGTCTTTGCAGAGTTAGGTGAAGTATTAAAAAAGCTTTCTCCTGTTGTTCCACATGCGTTTGCCAATGCCTGGCGCTGGATTCACGGGCTTCCTTTTGACTTGAGACTATTCATCGCATCGAAAACTTTCTTGAATGAAGAAAAAACTGTAAAGGAAGATATTCAACCATTTCTAGATAGCATGAGAAAACAAGATATGAATTTACTGATTCATTTTATCATGGATGTCCAAAATCATCCTCTAAGCAAGCCCCTGGAATCTATTACACTTCCCTTCCTGATTATGGCTGGCGGAAAAGATCTATTTGCCCCTGCGAAACGCTCAGAGGAAATGCATAGTAAAGTCAAACATTCCGAGTTATTAGTTATTCCACATGCTTCTCATAATATCATCCAGGAAGAAGCGGATATTTTGAATTCGACTATTATAAGTTTTTTGAATAAAAATAATCTATAGAGCTTTTTCCATTATTCATGCAAAATCTCTGGATATTGGGTTTATGCTTTTCCATTGGTTTTCTTCTCCGGATAGCAAATAGAATTCCGGATAATGCGCATAAAACGATCAATGCTTTTATTTTGCATATTTCTTTGCCTGCCCAGATATTGCTTTTTGTTCCTAAAATGGCATTCTCGAAAGATCTTTTATTAGCTGCAAGTATGGCTTGGATAGTTTTCTTTTTTTGTTTTGCGATTTTATTAACTTTCAAAAGTTTTTTTTCTTTAAATTCTAAAACTTTGGGCTGTTTGTTATTAACCGCAGGCTTAGGCAATACATCTTTTCTAGGTCTTCCGATGATAGAAATCTTTTTCGGAAAGGAATTTAACTCTATTGGAATACTTTGTGATCAGCCAGGGACATTCTTGGTTTTGTCACTCATAGGAATTCCTATTGCATTACACCAATCTTCTATTTCTCCCAATTTTTATGACCTTGCTAAGCGCGTAGTGACATTTCCTCCATTCATTTCTTTTATAGTCGCATTATTTGCGTCTAATATTGATATATCGGCGAGGGCTGAAACAATACTCAGTAGATTAGGTGATGCACTAGCGCCTCTCGCTCTTTTTAGTGTAGGCTTTCAATTTAAAATAGGAAATTTTAACAGCCATAGAAAGGAACTTTTTATAGGATTATTTTTAAAAATGTTATTAGCACCTCTGTTTATTTTTTCATTTTATATTCTGATTCTAAAAGATACTTCTATGATTTCTAAAATTTCTATTTTCGAAGCAGCGATGCCTCCGATGATTACAGGTGGAATTATAGCGGCAGAGAACGATTTGGCGCCGGAGTTGGCTTCGATGATGATTGCTGTGGGAGTTTTATTTTCAGTAATAACCCTCCCAATTTGGAAAATGCTACTAGATCAGCATTGATCTTTGCTTCTTTAATTGCGGAAATTTTACTTAAAAGTAGGATTTACTTTTTCAATCGCAATCTTTGCTTTTTCTAAAACTTTCTCGCGCTTGATTGGCTTGACCATATAGTCTATCGCACCGTTGTCGAGTAGGCTTTTGATAACGCCGGGAGAATTTTCTTCGGAAATAAAAAATATTTTAGGAAGAATTCCACCCTGTTCTTTCATCTCGAAAAACGCCGCATAACCATCCATAACCGGTAGACTGACTTCCATGAAGATAAGATCGACTAGCCGGTTCTCTTTATACATATTGATCAAGTCTCTTCCGGTTTCAGCGATTCCAATAATCTTATAACCTTCTGATTCCAGAATTTGTTGGAGTTGTTTCAACTGAAATTTAGACGGCTCCGCTATGATGACGCTATAAGGTCTTCCGTTTGGTGAGATTCCTTGTGGTTGGTATTGAGCCATATTATCCTTTTTCGATAACCAATTCTATTTGTATTCCGATTTCTTCTGTGCCTAAAACTTTTGCACCCTTTTCAGCGATGTCTCCAGTTCTAAAGCCCAATTTAATCACTTCTCTCACAGCATTCTCTATTTGCAAGGCTTCTTTTTCCATTGAGAAAGAATATCGTAACATGAGCGCCGCAGAAAGAATTTGTGCGATTGGATTTGCAATTCCTTTTCCTGCGATGTCGGGTGCCGAGCCACCGGATGGCTCATAAAGTCCAAAGCCTGATTCAGAAAGAGAGGCAGATGGAAGCATTCCAATCGAGCCTGTAATAATCGAAGCTTCGTCAGAAAGAATATCGCCAAACATATTTTCGCAAAGGACAACATCAAACTGTTTTGGTTTTACAATGAGTTGCATAGCCGCGTTATCCACATAAAGATGATTTAATTCTACATCGGAAAATTCTTTTTTATGAAGAGCAACTACAACTTCTCGCCAGAACACAGATGTAGTTAAAACATTTGCTTTGTCGATGCTTGTTACTTTTTTATTTCGTTTACGGGCGGCTTCAAATGCGACACGCGCAATACGTTCAATTTCACGACGGGAATAACGCATCGTGTCATAGGCAAACTCTTCTGCGCCAGAGCCTTCACGACCTTTTGGTTTGCCAAAGTAGATACCGCTTGTTAGCTCACGCAAAATTAAAACATCAAGACCGTCGCCAATAATTTCTGCTTTAATAGGAGATGCATTTCTAAGCTCGGAATAAATAATTGCAGGACGAAGATTTGCAAATAAATCAAAATGTTTACGAAGAGGAAGAAGCGCACCACGCTCTGGTTGCAAGTCAGGCGGAAGTGTTTCCCATTTAGGTCCACCGACAGAGCCAAACAATATTGCGTCTGAATTTTCACAGAGCTTTAAAGTTTCTTCCGGTAAAGGCTTTCCTGTAAGATCAAGTGCTGCTCCACCGACAGGTGCTTCTGTAAAAGAAAACTCAAGCCCTGTCTTTGCGACTATCTTTTTTAAAACCGAGAGGGCAACACGCATTACCTCCGGTCCAATTCCATCCCCTGCTAAAACTGCAATTTTTTTCATGAATGTTTAATTACTACCTTTTCGAAGATTTGTAATGCTTCGTCTAGTCTTTCGATTCCAATATTGAGAGGCGGCATAATTCGAATCACAGTGTCCGCCGTTGAATTCACAACGAGACCTTCTTGCAAGCATTCTACTGCAATACTTTTTGAAGGGATTGTAAAATCAACCCCGATATGAAGTCCCATTCCTCTTACATCTTTGATGATCGGATATTTTGTTTTCAAAAGTCTGAGTCGTGTAAATGCAAATTCAGAAAGTGCTGGAACATTTTCGACTATCTCTCGGCTAATTAAAATACGTAGTGTCTCATAAGCAACAGCAGCAGCTAAATGATTTCCTCCAAATGTTGAGCCATGTGACCCCGGACCTAAGACTCCAGAGAAAGGTTTAGATACAATTAATGCACCAATCGGAAATCCTGAACCAAGTGCTTTACCAAGTGTCATCGCGTCGGGGATAATGCCGTAATGCTCACAAGCAAATAATTTTCCCGTTCTTCCCATTCCTGTTTGGATTTCATCAAAAATCAAAAGCGCATCATTTTCTTGCGTCAACTTACGAGCGAGATTTACAAAACTCTGGGTAAGAGGGATTATCCCCCCTTCTCCAATAACTAATTCTAAAATGACTCCGGCTATGTTTCCATTGTTTCTTTCGAATGCTTCTTCTAGAGATTCTTCGTTGTTTACCTCAACGTATTCAAATCCAGGAAGCAAATCACCGTAACCCTCTCGGATTTTTTCCTGTCCGGTCATTCCCATAGAGGCAACTGTTCTTCCGTGAAAGCTTTGTTTTAAACTTAACATCACAGGATTGTGTTTGTCTCTTGAGATTGCATATTTTCTAACAAGCTTGAATGCAGCTTCATTTGCTTCCGTTCCCGAATTACAGAAAAATACTTTTCCAGGAAAGCTATTTGTAATCAATGCTTCTGCCAGTAGAGATGCTTCATCCGAATAAAACCAATTCGATGTATGAAAAAGCATATCCGCTTGTTTGTGGACAACATCGATTATGTCCGCATCGCTGTGACCGAGATTAGTCACGGCGACACCACAAAGACAGTCAATGTATTGCTTGTTGTTGGTATCGAACAATAATTCGCCAGCACCGTATTTAAACGCAACGTCATAAGGTGCATAATTTCCAAGTAAGTATTTTGCTGATCTTTCTTTGATTTCAGAAAGTTTGTCTTTTGTTAATGCTAAATCACTCATTTAAACCTGCCAGTTTTACAAATAAAATTTCCGATTCTTTGATTTCATCTACCAATTCTTTTTTCATCCTTTCAATTTCATCAACAGCATGTGGCTGTGAAATGGAAAGAAACGAAGAGTAGAGTTTAATTTTTGGCTCTGTACCAGAGGGGCGAATCGTGAGTTTCCCGCTTCCAGAAAGCACTAATTGAATTACATCAGAAGAAGGAAGTCCCGCAAATATATTCTTTGGAACCTCGCCGTTCATCTTTTTATTTTTATAATCTATAAATCCTAAGATTTTACGTTTGCCAATGGTGCTACCGACTAACTGGGTGTTTGTGTTACGCAGACGCTCTAGGCTTTCTTTGATCTTTTGTTTTCCAGC
>JANYCR010000081.1 GCA_025360185.1 Leptospiraceae bacterium
CCAAAAACTTGAAATTCAATATGCCTCGGATTCGAAACAAATTTTTCAATGAATATCGTATCGTTCGCAAAAAAATTCTTAGCCTCTCTCTTTGCAGAATGAAGACTTTCTATAAAATCTTCTTCTCTATCAACACGTCGCATCCCCTTTCCACCGCCGCCTGCACTCGCTTTCACCATTACAGGAAAACCGATCTTCTTCGCTTCGACTAATAGACGTTCGTCGCTTTGGTCATCCTCATCGTATCCTGGAACAACCGGTATTGCTGCTTTTACCATTGCTATTCGGGATTGAATCTTATCCCCCATAAGTTCAATAGAATCTACGGAAGGTCCAATAAAATTAATACCAGCTGCATCCAAAGCTTTTGCAAAAACTGGGTTCTCGGATAAGAAGCCGTAACCTGGATGCACTGCATCGGCATTTGATTTTTTACAGATTTCAATAATCTTAGGAATGTTAAGATAAGACTCATTTGCCGCGGCTGGTCCAAGCAAATGAACTTCATCGGCTAACTTGACAAAAACGCTATCAGCATCTGCTTCGGAATAAATACAGATAGAATGAATATTTAATTTTTTACACGTCCGAATAATTCGAACCGCGATTTCCCCACGGTTAGCAATGAGTAACCGCTTAATCTTCAAAACTAACCATCTATGGTAGCAGGGGTATTAGCTACAAATTCATCCAAATCTTTTTTCCCATCTGTCATTAACTTAAAGACATGCTCTTTCATTTCTTCCCAGGTTTTAAATTTATTAGGATCAACGGTGCCGGCATATTTATAACCGATTACGTTTCCTCTTTGCTGAGTTTGAAATTTTGTAATCCCAGATTTTAAAATAATCACTGTCGGAATTTTATTTTCAAATGCTACTTTGATCATCCCCTTCTTCAAAGGTTTGATTTCTTCGTTATAGGAATTATGCCCTTCCGGGTATACAATGTAACTGTACATTTTTAATCCTTCCACAAGTTCTCGGACAGATTTTGAAATCGTTCTTGCTTGAGAAGTATCAAAAACTTGTGATCCCATTGCCTTCATCCACCAATAGGCGAAGTAGCTACTCTTGATTTGCTGATTGGCGAGATAGGGTTTTTTAATTACATAACAGTCAAAAGGAAAATCTAATTCGTTCACATGGTTTACAAATACCATATGATTTTTTTCAGGAATTTTAATTTCATTGGCTAATACTAAATTGGTCTGAGTGACTTTAATCATCTTATCACCCCAATGCCAGGAACCATCCAAGAATGCATTTGCCTTTTTCTCCTGGTTAAAGAAAGAATAAAAAATTCCTTTCAATAAAATCCATTTTGCCCTCGTAAAAATTACAACGAGCGCTTCCATGTAGGTTCTAACGATTAGCCAGTGATAATCTTGAGACTTGTCACCTAGATTTTGTTTAAGATATTTATAAGGGTTTAAAGTTGCCATATATATTGGAGTTGTCTACCTACCTAACCCCGGACTTTAATTACTTGCAGAATCCTAAGAAGTCTCCCCTTCCCTTGGAGGGAAGGGGGTTATATCGGTTAGACGATACAATTTATATAAAATCGGGGTTAGGTGGGGTTGGTGGTACTACTGCTTAGCCGGTGCTGGTGTTGCAGGCTTAGAATCAGCTCCACCTTTTGGAGAATCCTTTCCATCTTCTACAACTAACGTTTCATTAATCAACTGTCTTTTTAGATCAGAATTTACATGGTTCATATCTGTAAATTTGAGTTGAACATTTTCTTCCACTTCTTCTTCGTATACTTTTCCTAAAAGATCAGTTGCATCTCTTCTATATCTTTCTGGAATTCTTCTGTCATAAACAGGGTTAATGTTTTTAGGCCATACATGAGGATTGAGTCTGTAGTTCATTGATTTGCCCTTATCCGCAACTGTCTCTTCACCCTTTGCGTCAGTTAATACTACTCTACCCAAAGTTGTTTTATCGTCTTTTTGGAGATAGTAATTATCATAAGGATATTTTAATCTAAAAAGATTGATGGCAGCTTCCCTTGCATCTCTACATCTTGCGATTACATCCATATATTTCTCAATTCTAAACTTTCTATGAACTGGTTGGAGTTTTTGATGTCTTTCTAGATTACGTTCAATCTTGAGGGCTTCGATTCTAGCTTTCTTAGCTTGGCCTAATGCCTTGTAACCCGCTTCCGTATTTTGTTCAATTGCATATTTATTGGTAGCAAAATGATATTCTTTTGAATCATATTGTCGGCTAACATAAGGAGCTTCTCTATTTTCGCGGAATTCACCGACATTCTTTGAACCTCTTCCGTATTCAACACTGATGTCTACTAGTTCTCTGTCTACATCTTTCAAACTGTCGCCTACTTTCTTGTTACCCTCTTTAGCATCAAAAGCAGGATCTTCATAGTCTTTAGCTTCTTTTATAAACACAGCGGCTTTTAAAATTTCAGCAGTACCTTCGATATAGAATTCAGAAATTTCTTCTAATAACTGTTCTGTATCTACTTGAGCCTCTAAGAATCTTCTATAAGAATTAGAATAATCCCCTTCGAAATAATCAGTCAAGCCTTCTTGGAAAAGTTTTTTGATCTCGCTGTAGTGTTTCATTCTTTCCCCTTCTTTGCCTGCCTCCGCTTTTAATAAAGCTGGCTTACCGTCTTTATCGTTACCACGATAATTTTTAACGATTGGCTCAAGAGTTCTCAAATAGCCAAGTAATTCTACACGTTTTTGGTAAGCCTTGCTCATAATTGGCTCTGCAAAAAGAGATTGGAATCCGAAGATTAATGTAAGAGATATGATGATTTTTTTCATTGTCTGTCCTATGCCTGTTAGTCTATATGAAGCTTGTACTAAACTCTTATGATTACCTTTAAAGTTCAAGTATAATAATCAAAGATGTTTAAAACCGTCCATACTAGTATCGGATTTCGTTTATAATAGATTGACATTTATTAGTATATAAATGAATGTTTATTTGAGGGGAATTATGCCTGCTGTGAATACAAAAGTTGAACCACTTAAGAAAGCCTCCTTTCGGTCCAAAGACAATAGTGTCTGTCCAGTTTGTGATACCATCCACCAGAGAGAGCAAATGTTCCAGGGTGGAGGTCGTTTAATTGCAGGCAAGCTGACAAAAGAGCTTCGCCGACTCTACGAAAAAAATAAGAAATATGGGCGAATTAACCCAAATGATTATGTGATTGTAGTTTGCCCCAAATGTCTTTATGCTTCCTTTCCCAAAGATTGGAGTTTACTTGCAGGTCCTGATTTAGATCGAATGAAATCTCAATCAGGTGATAGAAAGATAAATCTTGAAAAAATTATAGGACCAGTTGATTTTTCCGTAGAGCGAAATTTAATCACAGGCGCAGGTGCTTTTTTATTAGCAATCGACTCCTACCAAAACCGTTCGCCTAAAGATGCCCCGACACCAAAGAAGGCAGTATGTGCCTTAAAAGGTGCTTGGTATTTTGATGATTTACACACTGAATTTCCGGCACTTGGATATGATAAAGTGCGAGATACTTTGTATCAAAAGGCAGCATCTTGGTACGGACTGACACTTGATATTATGCAAACAGGCGTAGAGCCAGTAGATTCAGCGGCTCCAATTCTAGGTCCTGACACAGATAATAATTGGGGCTTTGATGGAGTTATCTATCTAAATGCATATTTGACTATGAAATTTAGAGATATGATGTCTGAGATTCCTGCTGAAAGAGTAATGCTTCTTGTTAAATCCAAACGGATGCTAGCAAAACTCTATGGCTCAGGAAAATCTTCCAAATCAAAACCCTCAGCCATTCTTGACATGGCAAAAGAGCTTTATGATGAATTAGCTAAACTTATCGAATCCCTGGGAGGAGAAAAGTAGGCTTGCCGAGAACTGTTTTAATTTTAGAGTATGATGGTCCTCGGTTCAACGGGTTTCAAAAGCAAAAAAGCGCAAAGCAAATCACAGTGCAAGAAAAACTCGAAACTGTGATTTCTCGGATTCTGCGTGAGGAAATAACGTTAATAGCTGCTGGTAGAACAGATGCAGGTGTTCATGCAAAGGGGATGGTAGTTAGTTTTTCGAGTTCCCATCCGATTCCAAATTATCATAAATTTTTAGTCTCCGTTAATGGACTTGTAGGCGGAAGCGTATCTGCACTCGCAGGCTCAGAAGTTTCAGACAAATTTCACGCTCGATTTTCTTGCACCGAAAGGGAATACGAATACAAAATTTTAAACGCTAAATGTCCCCACCCTCTTCTAATAGAGCGTGCTCTTTGGTTTAAAAATGAAATTGACTTTGACCGACTGCAAAAGGAAGCAGAAACTTTACACGGAAAGCACGACTTTGCAGGCTTCACAAAAAAAGCTGTTCTGGAAACTTATACCTCAACGGAAAGACAAATTACCAAAATAGAAGTCAAAAGAGATGAGGAATTAAAAAATTTGTTTAAAATTATAATTCGTGGTACTGGTTTTTTACATAATATGGTTAGAATCATTGTAGGAACTCTTTTGGATATTGCAAGAGGACGGCTACAAGCAAATATCCTCGATATTCTAAGAACCCAGGACAGAACTCATGCTGGCATCACCCTTCCCCCTTACGGTCTTTATTTTCTGAGAGCGTATTACAAGGATTACCCGGAAATCAATAAACTATATTCAGAAATATATCAAACCGCGGAGAGAGTATAAAAATAAACTCAGCCTTTTTCGAGTTTCCTATTTTACTAAAAAAATGTCTTTAATTCAAAATTCAAAATTACTAATTAAAAATTCTTTAAGCTCTATTATACTTATTTGCGGATTAATAGTATTAACCCCTTCAATAAATGTGCTTGCACAACAAGTAGAGCGAGCAAAGCCAGAAGTCGGATTCTGGATCGGTGCCGCTAACCCAAGACCGGGCTCACAAACTGCTACAGTATTAGATACAACATTAGGATTTGGAGTATTTACAAGGTTTCACTGGCCTTATATTTTCTACACAGAAATTGGAGCTGGCATGGCAAATTATCTTTCGCAAACAGAGAGGGGCTTACTTACAATACCCGTTTATACTTCTCTTTGTTATAAATTGCCGTTTGAACTTCCCGTTTCTATCTTCTTCAAAGCAGGCGGTGGAGCTGCTTATGTAATTGCTCGTCCAGCAAATATTGGGCGTTGGGATCCAATGTCTACTCTTGGAACTGAAGTAAGTTTTGTTGCTGGTCGCAAAATCAGAATTGGTCTCAGAATAGATTATAATGTGATTTATGAAACTTTTTGGGTAGATAAAAATCCTGCAACTCAATACCCATATACTTCCCCGTTAGATAGAGATTACAGGCTCTCTCAACCAAATCAATACCAGTTAAAGAATGGAGAGTTTTTTAACTTTGCACTTATGGTAAGCTTTTTATTATGAAAATTATGAATTCTAAAAAACAAAATTTAGGTATATGCCCGTTAGCCTTATTCGTTTTTCTTTTTTTTCAACTCAACTGTTCAAATGGATCGGCTAGTGTGAGCGGAAAAACAAGCATTGGAAAATATGCAGGAGTTCCGTATGCAGTATTAAGCTCACTCTTCAATAATCGAATGCTGCTTTTATTAAAAGGTACATATGCTACTGACTCTCCAATTTCATTTGCTGATTACAATAATGGAACAGGCTTATTATACCAAGATAACCAGGACACCGGTGCAGGAGGAGATCCCGCTTTTGACTTATACGGATTACCCACTGCGGCAGGCTTAAATTTTTTTATGGACATTGGTGAAATTAGAATCTCTTCGAAATATCAACAAAGTGCTGTAGGATTAGATTACGGAGTAACAACAGTAGCCGCTTCTAAGAAATATTGGGATTTTATTGCAACGAAAAGACAAGTATATTGCTCTTTACCATACTCATTGAGCGTTAACAGTTGCACACTTACAAGTAAACTTTCACCAGCCCTAATCAATCAATTCTTCAATGGCGATGGAGTTCAGTTTCCGTCTAACGATCCTACTGCGACTTTACCAGGCGGACATGGAGAAGGACCATTGGTAGCGTTGTCAACTAAATACTATGCATCTGGAATTTATTTTAGAAACCTAGTGACCGGTTGGGCTCGAGAGAACGGGGGGCTAATAACGAATACTTTCTTTGACAATAATTTAATTTTAAGTGGTGGAGTAAACATCGTTCCCCGTAATAATTACGTCCCGGGGACCACTGACGCAAATAAATCAATCACAACTCCTTTTATGTTTCCGATCTTTCATGCGCTTCAAACGGGTCAAGATGATATGCAAATAAGAGGCGGAGCCGATCCGTACATCTTAGAAGTTAGGATGAATCTCAAAGAAAATCTTATGGTTCATTCTTATACAACTCCTCTTGGTTATGTGCGAACATTCATCGGAATTAGTGACTGGAGATACGCACATAGTGGCGAAATAGACTCTGGCGGAAATATTCAATCACGCTCTAGAATCATTTATCCAGAAACAGCGTCTACTCTTCAAATATCCGGCGGAACTAGATCCCTTAGGCATTATTATAATATTTTCAGAGAATCGGAAACAGAATATTTCAAAGAACTCCCGCTTGTATCTATTCCAGTGCAGCAAGGAACGTCCAAAATCAAATACATTCATGAAGGACGATACCGATTGCAATGCGTTGGAGATACAGCAAAAGTTGACGGATACCCGGATACAATTGTGCGAGAAACCATTATCGCGGTTCCTGGTGAACCCCGTCAAACTGTTAACGTCAACTTAACCTGTCCTTAATTTGCTTGGCTACCCACTAGGCTTGTAAATTCTGGCATTATGATTAGTGCTGCTGGCGTAACAATCCGATATGGGAAAAAAACTTTATTCGAAGATGTAAGTATCAAGTTCAAAGAAGGCTGTAGATACGGTCTCATTGGAGCAAATGGAAGTGGTAAATCCACCTTTCTAAAAATCTTAGCAGGCTTAGAACAGCCTCATATGGGCGTTGTTTCCGTTGACAAAGGAATGCGCATCGGCTTCTTAAAGCAAGATCATTACGAATACGAAAATGTGAGTATCATGAATACGGTCTTAATGGGGCACCAAGACCTTTGGGTTGTGCATGAAGAAAGAGACAGACTCTACTCCCTTCCAGAAATGTCCGATGCAGAAGGAATTCGTGCAAGCGAATTAGAAGAAAAATACGCCGACCTAGATGGATACGAAGCAGAAAGTTACGCGGGCGCTTTACTAGAAGGTCTAGGTATTCCATCCAATCTACACCAAGAAAAAATGTCTTTGATTACAGGTGGGTTCAAACTTCGCGTTTTACTTGCACAAGTTCTTTTCCAAAAACCTGAAATACTTCTTTTAGATGAGCCTACGAACAATCTAGATATTAAGACAATTAAATGGCTAGAAGATTTCTTAAGAAACCACACGGGAGTACTCATTGTTATCTCCCATGATAGACATTTTATCAATTCCATTGCTACAGATATTGCTGACTTGGATTACAATGTAATCAGGGTTTACCCCGGAAATTATGACGATTACATGGAAGCATCAACGATGGCACGCGAGCAGCTGATGAATGATAATAAGCGCACGAAAGAAAAAATTGCAGACTTGCAAGAATTCGTAAGTCGATTCAGCGCAAATGCAAGTAAAGCAAAGCAAGCAACGTCTCGGGCAAAGCTAATTGATAAATTAAAATCAGGGCAAATCGAAATTAAACCATCATCGCGGGTATCACCGTATATCCGCTTCAAAATGTCTAAACCTCTTGGTAAAGATGTTGTGAATGCAGTAGAAATTTCTAAATCCTATGATATTCCTGTTTTTAAAAATGTAAGCATTTCTATTTCTAAAGGCGAGAAAGTAGGTATCATCGGAACCAACGGCGTTGGTAAGACTACACTACTAAAATGTCTTTTAAAACAAATGGAACCCGATAGCGGCAAAGTAGAGCATGGCGCTAGTATGTCTGCTTCCTATTTTCCACAAGATCATAAAGATGGGATCGGAGAAGACGCTGCGACACTTATCGAATGGCTTTACCGTTATGCGCCAGCAGGAACGGATACGACCGTTATCCGCAGTATGTTAGGGCGTATGCTTTTCAGCGGTGACATGGCACAAAAAAGCACGAGCGTATTATCTGGAGGCGAAAAATCCAGACTCATTCTTTCCCGTATGATTATGGCTGAGGATAATGTCCTAGCACTCGATGAGCCAACAAATCACTTGGACTTAGAAAGCATTGAAGCACTCAACTATTCTCTTTCTCTTTTCGAAGGCACAGTAATCTTTGTAACACATGACCGCGAATTTGTATCATCACTTGCTACGAGGATTATCGAAGTTACCCCCGGTCAAGTCATTGATTTCAAAGGAACCTACGATGAATACTTAGAAAAAGAAGGTGCCGAATTTTTCAAACGTGCAGCGGGCGGTTCTGTGCTTGAGAAGGCGAAGTGATTACTTTTTGTGAACGATGCATAAAAAATACCAGTAGGATGCCTGAGAATTGTATGTAAATCCGCATCTTGCATTAGACGCTTTCGGATCGTTTCAACCGCTCCACTGGCGAGATCAGCGAATGTCTTTCCTGGCTCTGGTCGAACACATTCTACAATAGCCCAGATGAGATGACGGGCAGTGAAGTATTGACCTGCACCGCCTTTTACATCGGAAGCGTTTTTTTCGAGTAGCCCCTCATAGATTTCACTTTTAACATCGGTGTCCATTTCCGTCCACGACTCGGCATCAATCATTTGAATGAGTCGATATAGTTTTGCGGGGTACTGGATTTTATTTTGAGCCTTTAAAAATATATGTCCAATCATTCCTTTTTTTTTGAAGCTCTCGTAAAATAGAATTGTATTTAATTTCTAAAGCCTCACCGGATTCTTTGCGTAGGCTCTGCCAGTTGTATTTTTTGGGGATAAGATTTAATTGCCCCTCGTTCAAAGCTTCCTTCTCGTCCGCCATTTTCAAGAACAAAATATATGTTAGCTGCTCAAGGTAATCTCCATAGCTGACTCCATCGTCTCGGAGGACATACAGTAGTTCCAGATTTTATTTACGATTGCGGATGAGTTAATTGCCATTGGTTACCTGTTAATGTCCTTAGATAAAAAATCTTCCACTGAATTATAGAATTTTGAAAAGCTTTGAGAAGAATTACGAAGATGATTGATTGAAAACTACTAGTTAAGTCTTCAATAATTTGTTTATGCTTTCCAGAATAGTATTTTGTATTATTATATATCGTTATTTTTGCAGTTTTATTATCCTGTGATTCAAGTTGATGCGCATAATTAGTATTAGATGACGATACTTTTATATACCAAAGCCAATGCTCTATTGATTTAATTTGTTTTACAAGGATATCGCTTCCGATGCTTTTCTTAATTTGAATATTAGAGTTAAATTCATGATTCAATTCAAATAATAATTTACTCTTCAAATTCTTAAAGAAATTTTCTATAAATATTTTATGTGCTTCATCTTCCCCTAAGATTCCATATTCTATTCTTTTCAATTCGGAACACCACTTAGTAAACCTTACGCCCAATTGTCTCCGAGGGAATGTTCCAAATAATCTTTTGGATAATTATTTTTTTCTAAGGAATCATTGATTCTTTTTAGAATATCATTTTTTAAATTTTGAATCGTTATTATTCCATCCTTATTATTAAAAACAGTAACGCTTTCCGGTAAATCAGTAAACTCATCTACAACAAATGTAGAATGAGTAGTGAGAATAATTTGAATTTTCTTTTCATCGGCTAGAGCAAAAAGTAAATCCATGACTTCTCGAATTCTTCTTGGATGGATTCCTTTTTCAGGTTCTCCCAAAAGTAAAATTGGTGGAGGATACGGTTGATTCACCACACAGAGCAATGCCAGGAAATAAAGAATCCCATCAGATAGATGCTCAGCCCAAATTGTATTCTCATAGGATTTACTGTCAATTAGCCCGAACCGCTTGATTGTAGGTTGTTCTCCGAGGTAAATAGCTGTTTTGCCCACTAACTCTGGACTATTTGTTCGATTAAATAGAACATCGTATTTTTTAACAAATATTTATTTATCTCAGTTTCGTCACTTGTATAAACTAAATTATTCCAATCAAATCTAGTGCTTTGAATATTACCCATTCTTAGAACTGGTATTTTTCCGTTCTCTTTAGATTTAGCGGATGATCCATATTCTTCTCCATTGCAAACATCCCCCAACTTCACCCATTTCCAATCTTTTGGGAGTTGCGGATGATCGGCGTTATCCGTTTCTTGTGTTTGTTCTTTTTTTTCATACTGGAATGCTATTTAAGAATTGTAATTAAATCTCTGTTAAATCTCTGTTAAATCTCTGTTAAATCTCTGTTAAATCTCTGTTAAATCTCTGTTAAATTAAAACAACACCCATCGAGGTTTTGCATCAACTCCATCGTTTTTGATCTTTTCTTTTTTTCTAAGCTCGGAGATTAGATTGTGAATTTTGCCTTTCCTTTGTTTGTCATCCATCCAATCGGGTAGCTTTTTCCACAGGAGATCGTCCAATTCTTTTCGCTCCATAAATCCATGTTCTTCAATCGCTTTCAGTATTAAATCCAAATAATATACTTTGTCGAAAGCTTTATTCTTGGAGTAGACAGCTTTCTGACCTGTCTTTTGTGCGACTACTTTGGATAAAAAGTAATTCGGCTTTCTTCCTTCGATTAAACCATTTGTTCGTAAATGCTTTTCCTCTTCTACTGTAATTTTTTTCTTCTTCTGAACTTTATCTAGAAGTAAAATTTCTTCTAGCGTTAAATCTTCATTTTGCGCTAGAATTCGTGCATAGTCTATATCTAAAACTTTACCAATAATCGTGACTTTTACCTTTCCATTAGAAAGATCATATTCAGGCATCGGGAAAAAACGTTTTTGTTGAAACTGAAATATCTTACGAATCCCTCCGCCAACAGTATCGACCAGATTCAAATTAAACATCGCAGTTGCTAAGAATTGATTTCTATACACTTGCTCAGGAGCATCATCCATGATTACTTTTTCTACTGAACCCGGAATGAATTTCCCTACATTCGAAAAGATTAATTGGTCATCAGTTTCGATTACATCAATTCGACCGGTCTTTTCATAATCCTGGTGCGCAATACAGTTGTTAATCGCTTCTCGTATACTGTATGGCTCGTATTGAGCAACTTCTTCTGGAAATAAAGTTCCCTCTTGCATATACCTATATTTAAGATTTCGAATTCTTTTGTATATCTTATCAACAGCTAATATAATAGGACAGGTTACGATTTGATAATCTCTTTCGGTTCCCTTTGCATCTTTTAGAATCCAACGGATCTTAGCCTCAGAAGGATTTATAAAGTGCTCTGATTCTTCTTTACCTAATAAAATAATTGCAGTGCGGGTAATTTTTCCTTTGATAGTAATCTTAGCTTTATTTAAAAAAGTAATATCATCCCATTTTTGCATTTCCTTGCTTTTTTCTGGAAATTTATTTTTGTAATTCGTGCGTGCAAATGCGATAGCCGCAGTATCAAGATCGTTTATGTTCGCATCAGGAATAATTTCTGCACTCCAATCTTTATTCGTTGCTTGTTTTCTAATTCTATCAATCTCTTCAATATTTAGAGGAGATAATTCTTCTCCGTTTCTTCCATAATAATGTCCTGAAAATCCGACTGGAATACCTTTCGGTGCAGCAGGTATTTGAAAAAGTAGGACACGTCCTTCTTGTTTTTGCAATTCGTATATTTCAATGAAGGAAATTCCATTTGTGGTCTTACTTGCAATTTCTCCTTTTAACTTATCTAAACTTTTTCTATCTTTTCTATAAATTGTTCCAACAATTTTATGATTTTTATTTTCTATTCCAAAGATCAACCAGGCGTGATGCTCTCCTCTTAGATTTGCCTCATTGCTTAAAGCAGAAAAATACATTCCCAGCTTATCAAAACTAAAATCTTTCTTAGCCTCTTTGAACTCCAAAACCTCCAACTCATCTGGAAGCTTTAATAATTTATCTAATAACTGTTCTAACGTTTTTGTATTCATATTTTTTTTACGCAACCAACTCCTCATTCAATTCATCGAGTAGAGAAGTCAGTTCAGAATCAAAAAGTTTCTTTGCCTTGCCAAGTCCGCCTTTGTCGCTGAAAGGTGGAAGCTCTGCTAAATCTTCCTTTTCTAAACGAATGCTGATAGCAATAAAGTCTTTCATCATCCGAAGCCACTGCATTTGTTCGTCGGTATACTTTGGCTTACCCGCATGTTTGGCAAATATCCATCTTTGAAAATTTTTGTTTACGATGATATCGTAGGATGTGAGCTTTGGGTCAATTTCTAATACTCGGCGGATAATGGATACTAGTGCCGTGAGTTCTTGTTCTGGTCTTCCCTCGACAGTTTCTAATTGTTTAAATGTCTTTTGAATTTTTTTAACGATTACTTTTCTCGCATCCTCTTCTGTTGCGGCAGTGGAAATAGTTTGTCGTTGGATTTCTATTTTGTCAGGGTCATATGTTGCTAGTAAATTTCCGATCGTCTCATTTATAGATTCGCCGGATAGTTTTTCTAAATCTTTTTTTTCCTTTGGATTTAAACTTCTCTCTAAACGAGAAAGCCGATTTGCCAGCGAAACAAAAGTATCCTCATCTGTATTCTCAAACAATACGTCTGTAACTAAGTCTTTCAGGCTAATATTTGGTTTCCTCTCTAGCGGTCTGCTATCTACTTTGATAGACTTACAAACACCAACCGCGTCAATCACAACGAAATGCGTTTTATTTCCATTAGCCGAAGGAGTGACACGTTTGAGATCATCGCTATTGAATGTTCTAGTTCCTCTTCCGAGCATTTGTTGGAAATAGTTTTTGCTCCTAACATCTCTCATAAATAAAAGACATTCAATCGCTTTCACATCTGTCCCTGTTGCAATCATATCAACAGTCACCGCAATTCTAGGATTATACACAGTTCTAAATTGCTGCAATACCTCGGAAGGTTTTTCTTCCGTGTTTGCGTAAGTTACCTTTTTACAAAACACATTTCCCTCTCCGAATTTTTCTCTCACAATCTTTATAATGTCTTCCTCGTGACTATCTGTTTTCGCAAATATTAAAGTCTTAAGAACTTCTTTTCTATTCGGAAAAATTTCTGTATTAATCTTTTCTTTAAAGGCTTTGAGGATTGTTCTAATCTGATCTGGATTGACTACTTTGCTATCTAACTCTTTGGGCACATAGGTGACTTCTTCATCGACTTGCTTCCATAGATTGTAAATACTTCTGTGACATTCGTCTATAATAATCACATCAAACATTTCAATTGGAATTTTACTGTTGTATTTTACTTCTACTGGCTTACTGATTTCAGAGCCTTCATTTAAAGACTTCTCGTCATTGAGTGTAAGTTCTTTTTCGCCCCTGAGAATAGAATACATTCTTTGAATCGTGCTGATACAAACATGTGCGGCAGGCGAAATAGAGTTGGAGGAAAGTCTTTGGACTACATAAAGATCAGTGAATTTTCTTTTATAATCTTGCGGAGTATACGCTTGAAACTCTTTCTCGGCTTGTTCTCCTAAATTTTTTGTGTCTACTAGGAATAACACTCTCTTAGCCCTCGCAAATTTTAATAAACGGTAAATAGAGGTAATCGGAGTAAAAGTTTTTCCTGCTCCCGTCGCCATCTGCACTCGGGGCTCTTGGTTTATTTTCGCTAAATGATTTTTCTAAATTTTCAATCGCAACGAACTGACAGTCCCGTAAATTATCTTTCTCAAGTTGTGGAAATTCTCTCATTCGTTTTCGTAGAGTGAATTCTTGTTCTAATAATTCTTTTATAGTTTCCGGTCTATGAAATTGAAAAATTTCCCGAGATCTAGGTTTCGGATCATTCGTATCCGTAAAATGTGTTTCAAGTCCAGTCGTTTCATATAAAAATCGAAGTGGCTCTGAATAGTGCCTGAGCTTGGGAAGCTTACTTTTCGCATAACGCTCAGTTTGCTCTTCGATAGGAGTAAGAATCGTCCCAAATTTCTTGGCTTCAATTACACCGCAGGGTTTACGATTAATGAATAACACATAATCAGCAGGACCTGAATCTGTTTGCATCTCTCGAAGGGCAATTCCAACACCATCTGAAAAATTCATCTTCGCGCTATCTTGCACAATCCAACCAGCGGCTTCTAGTTGTTTGTCGATAACATCTCTTGCTTTTTCTTCTGACTTTTGATTCATAATTCTATTCTTGCCTCAAGACTTTCCGAAACATTCTTAGACATATATGGATAATCGGCAAGCGATTTTAAATTTCTCTAGGTTAAATTTAATTAGCCCCTAAAATCCTGTTTTATATGAGAGCCATCACAAAATGGCTTGTTTCCAGAATGACCACATCGACAAAAGGCTGTAGTTTTATTTTTTAAAGTTTTATTCCCATCTTTATCTTTTACTTCAATGGTTCCATACACAAGCAAGGGACCATTGGGTAAAATTTCCATTTGTGTTTTAACGGTTTCTTCCTGTAAGCCGTCACTTGAATTACGATAATACGAAAGAGCACCGGAGGGGCATTTATCAATTTGTGCCATTATTTCTTCGGAACTGCCACCTTCAATCATCACCCAAGGCTTTTTCTTGGCGTTGAATACGCCCGGTAAGCCCTTAAAACATACAGCGGAATGAATGCAAACTTTTGGTTTCCATACGACGGTGATGTCATTGTTAGAATATTTTTTAGTTATATCTCTATCCATTTTAATTCTCCAAACTACTTTCAATTTCGACACTACCGGTTAGAATTTTAGCAACTGGACAAGCTTTAGCTACTGCTAATAATCTCTCTTTTTGTTCACTGGTTAAATTTCCACCAAGAGAAATTTTGCGAACAATCACTGTTATCTTTTCGTTTTCTCTTTGAACTTGTGCCAAGTTGAGTTTTATGTCGACTAGGTGGACGTCCCACTTTTTATTTTGAGCATACATACGAATTGTAATTGCGCTACAACTTCCGAGAGATGCAAGTAAAAGTTGATAAGGATTAGATCCTTTATCCTTGCCACCTTTCGATTCAGGCTCATCGGCAATCAATTGATGATTCGCTAATTGAATATGAGTTAGATAATTTTCTCCCTGCGATGAAATGAGGATGTCTTTGTCCAAAATAAAATCCATAAAATTCTCCTTTTATGTAAGCTTTCAAAACCTAAAATGAAATTGCAATTCCAAATAATTTTAGTTGACATCGAAAGTAGACGCCCTAGGTTATAGCCATGGATATAAGACAATATTTTGAAACCAAGATTTCAAATTTTAACGGGAATAATAAAGTAATTGGAGTTCTAAAGAACGGGGAAGAAGTCGTAGTAGCATTCGAAATTCCAGGCTTAAACTCCGACCAAGTTCAGGACTTTACTACTGGAATGATTTTTAACTTAAGCCAATTCAAAGAATTCAAAAATTACTCCGAGAAATTTGTCTATGGTCATACAAAGAATCATCATATCAAGTATAATGGCTCTTATGTGCACGGTGGACAAAATGTAAAAAGGTGGGAGACTAAATAAAGTCTGCCTTTTTAAAAACTGGATACATCTGAATTCCGGCAGAGAGTAATGCCTCTTTGCCCCCCTCTTCTCTATCTAAAATACAAATCCCTGATTCAACTTTAATTCCTGCGCGGCGAAGTGCTTCAACAGCTTTAATGGTAGAGCCTCCTGTAGTAATCACATCATCTACAACAAGACAGGATTTTATTTTACCAACTTGCCCCTCGATTTCTTTCTTTGTTCCGTGATCTTTTGTTTCTTTGCGAACAATAAGCGGATAAACAATCTTACCCTGTCGAAAATATTCTAAGCTCAAAGAATAGCTGATTGGATCAGCACCGAGTGTAAGTCCACCAACTGATTCTGGCACCATTCCTATTACAGCAGGTATATGCTCATTAACCACATAGTCAGCAAATAAAGAAAGTCTATCCGGAACTAAAATAATTTCTTTGCAATTAAAATAATGGTGCGATTTTTTTCCCGATGCGAGTGTAAATTCCTGCTCGGAATATCTATAGGCGTAGGTTTTTATAAAATGATGAAGCTCGTCTTTTTTACTCATAGGGAAAGTTTTTTAGACTAAGCGGAGAAGTCGAGCAGTAAAATTAGATTTTTATTTCTTCCAGATTAGTTTCAATTGAAAACCATTTAGAAAATCCTTTCATAGAGAAAATATGACTAATAGAAGATTTAGGATTCAAAATATAAATTTTTTTGCCAGAAGGATTAATAATTCCTGCTTGCCTGATCAGAATTCCAATCCCTGATGAGTCGATGTATTTTACCAATGACATGTCGATGATCCAATTCGTAATCATTTCTAAATTTTTTTCATCGCATAATTCCGATATATCTCTACAATTGTAAAGATCTATATTTGCTAGCTTTGTAATTTTCAAAAGAAATGCTTCTTTATAAACAGTGCATTCCAGAGCCAAACCTTCATTCATCCCTTCTCCAATACTACTCATCTCTTCGCTCCTTTCTAAACTTAAATCTCTTACCTTTTTTTATCATTTCGTAAAGCTTCACAAATCTTTCATCTGGCAGTTTTCCGTCAGGATCTTTCGATAAGTCTTTTCTGATACGTTTTAAATAATACATTTCCATATCCGCTTTATTTTTAGCTTTTAATTTTCCACGTGGTTCAAATTCGAAAAAAAACTTTGCAAACTCATAGACTGTTTCTGAGACATTAATTTCGCCTACCGTACCAGAGGATTCCATTCTACTCGCAGTATTCACTGTA
>JANYCR010000088.1 GCA_025360185.1 Leptospiraceae bacterium
AAGAAAATATATAGTAGGCATTAAAGTCTCTGACGAAAACTATAATTCTGTAAATCTAAAACAGCATCGCTTTCATCCAGAATGGAATTACTCCATATTACCCCACTAATTGTGTTTTTTATTTCAGGACAATGCCTTAGCAAAAGATCTAGTGGAACATTTTAAAGCTAGACGAAAGACTATTTCGGGAAAGGCGATGGTGGTTTGTATGAGTAGGGAAAACTGTGTGAGACTCTACGATGCAATTAAATCAATTCCAGATTCTCCAGAAGTAAAAGTTGTGATGACAGGAAATTTATCCAAAGATCCTGCTGAGTGGTCAAGGGATGGACATATCACTACAAAGCAACAAAGAGATACAATTAAAGCTAGAATGAAAGACTTGGATGATCCTTTGCAGATTGTAATTGTAAGGGATATGTGGCTAACGGGAACTGATATTCCTTGTATGGATACCTTATACATTGATAAGCCAATGAATGGTCATAGTTTAATGCAAGCAATAGCAAGAGTCAATCGAGTATTCTCAGACAAAGAAGGCGGTTTAATTGTAGATTACATTGGGATTGGAGCAGAACTCCGAGAGGCTACTCGTAATTATACGAAGGCAGGTGGCACTGGAAATCCAACAGAAGATTTAAACGAAAAAGCAGTTTCCCTTTTTAAAAAGAAGTTAGAAGATATACAAAATTTTATTCCTTCTAAATTTCATAAGATTTATAAAAACTATTCGAACCCAATAGAGTTTGAAGATTTGCTTACAGAAATGTTTGGATATATCATTGAAGAAGAAAATCGAATTCAAACATTTTTAGAATTAGAATATGCACTTGCCGGAACGTATTCGTTAGTATCACACCTAAAAGAGATTAGCCTCTATGAAGATGAAATTGCGATTTATCAATTGATTCGAAACCAGGTTCGTAAATACAAAACTCCGCCGAATCGTAAAACAGAAGATGAAAGAAATAAAGCAATTCGTAATCTTTTAGATAGAAGTATTTCTTCTAGTGAAGTAAAAGATATTTTTGCAATGGTTGGAATTCCGACACCGGATGTATCTATAATTACAGACGATTTTTTAAGAGATTTCCAAAAAGATAAAAAGCATGAAGACTTAAGATTAAAACTTTTAGAAAAAATTCTATACGATGCTATTCATGTTAGGCTAGGTGTAAAAACTAATCGTGGGAAATCCTTTAAAGATTTATTAGAAGCTACGCTAAAGAGATACCATGCCAGAGAAATTTCTCTTTCTGAATTGATTGCAAGAATAAAAGAAACGAGAGACAAATTAAACAGAGACGAAAAGACAAGAAATGAATTAGGTCTTACCCCCGAAGAACTTTCTTTCTATGAAGCAATTACTTACCAGGCAGAGAAATCTTTCGACAATCAATTCCTGGCAGATATATTAAAAGAAGTCGTAAGAGTTGTAAAAGCAAAATTAAAACCTGATTGGACAGAAGACTACAAGGAACAAGTCAGAGCTGGCGTAGAAAATGCTGTCAAACTAGTTTTAAGAAAAAAAGGTTTACAAGAAGAACAGTTTCTCTTTCTTTACCCTCGCATCATCGAACACGCCAAAGTGTTATATCACGATTATCCTCTTACAGGGACAGATGGGTGATGATGTCCTCATTTGATAATCTATTAAATCTCTATGGTCAAGGAAATAGAACACCATTAGAAGAATTTTCACCTTTCAATTACTAGCTATAACATTTTATTCTTTTCATTCGGGGGTGGAATGCATCCCCATTTTTTTTGCATACAATTGGCTAAAGTTAGTGTAAGGGGGATTCAGGCATAGAATACAGGACTATCCCGCTGATAGGCAATGAAATATATGATTTACGCATGAGTATATTTATTAGAAATTGTAAGAAATGGGACAATCAATTTCCAATTGGACTACTCAACACTATACAAGGTAAAATCCTAGTGACTCTAAACCACCTCAGATTGTATATATTTTGCACTATTTTGCATATTGTTTTTGCAAATTGCACTGCGCGGTTCATTAGAGATATTACTTCACCAGAAGAAAAGAGCCTCAAAGTCTCCGCGGTTGGTGATATTATGGTCCATTCTACTCAACTGACATCAGCATTTGATCCCAAATGTAAATGCTACAATTTTCATCCTGTATTTAAGAATGTGAAAGAATACCTGGTTTCTGCGGATATTGCATTTGGAAATTTAGAGACAACTCTTCCTGGGGATGCAAAGCTATTTGCTGGCTATCCGCAATTTGGAGCACCGGACGAGCTTGCGGTTGCGTTAAAAGATATAGGTTTTGATATACTTACGACTTCTAACAACCATTCTGTTGATACAGGGCGAAAAGGCATTGATCATACGATTGATACGCTTGATCAATTAGGAATTCATCATCTTGGAACATATAAATCCGTAGAAGAATTTGAAAAGAATCGAATTTTACAATATAGCAAAAATGGAATTAACATTGTCTTTTTGAGTTATTCATATAGCACGAATGGAATTTTGGTTCCAAAAGAGAAAGTTGTTAATCTAATTGATAAAGTTCGAATTAGTGAGGATATTCAATTAGCGAAAAAGCTTCATCCAGATGTAATCATCGTGGCATATCATTTTGGTACAGAATATGCAAGATTTCCTGATAAATTTCAAAAAGAAATGGTAGACTTCGCTTTTCAAGAAGGTGCAGATATTATACTTGGTGGTCATCCGCATGTATTACAGCCATTTGAAGTAGCTTGGATCGTAGATAAATATGGAGAGCGCAAACAGCGAATGGTTATCTATTCTTTGGGGAATTTTGTTTCAGGTCAGATTAAACGGTATACAAACGGCGGAATGATTTTTAATTTTAAATTAACCAAAAAGGTTCAATCAGGGAAAACTCAAATTTCTATTGAAGATGTTGGCTATACTCCAGTATTTGTTTTTGTCTCCAACGAAAAAACTGGATTTCAATATAACCTTCTACCTGTGGAGAAATTCTTGAAAAATGACCAGGAGTTGAAATTAACTCCAGCAGCCTATAAATCTATGCTAGAGTTTTATGAAGATACAAATTCTCATTTGCAGAAAAATTCTCTAATAGTAGGAGCCAATCAGTTGCCATGAGTGGAATGGAAGATTTTCATAAGTTCTTTGGCGATCCTCTTCGAAAAATGGATGACCTCGTCGCAATAGGCGGAGATTTTTCTACAGATCGATTGCTCTATGCTTATACTCATGGAATTTTCCCCTGGTCACAAAATCCGATTCGTTGGTATTGTCTGCATCCAAGAGCTATTTTTGAAGTAGATGGACTTCATATTTCTAAGACAGTCCGAAAAAAAATACGTCAGAATATTTACAAAGTTACATTTAACCAAGCTTTTGAAGCAGTAATGAAGGGTTGTTCGAATCGGGTAAACGAGATTACCTGGATTACGGAAGGCTTTCTAAAAGGTTATACAGAACTCCATAAGAAGGGCTATGCGCACAGTGTAGAGGCTTGGAACAAAAAGGGCGAGCTTGTCGGTGGAGCTTATGGCGTTGGCATAGGAAGATTTTTTGCAGGGGAGAGTATGTTTTCAACCGAATCGGATGCCGGAAAAATTGCCCTTGCTCATTTATTTGAAGCCCTGTTTAGAGATGGGTTTACCCTTTTTGACACACAACAATTGAATGAAGTCACTTGGAATCTGGGGGCATATGAAATTCCGAAAGAAGTTTACTTAGATCGCCTTTACAAAGCAGTAGAGATTCCAGAAAAATGGGAGCCTTGTCCTGTGCTTAAGGAAGGAAAATTCTTTATTTTTGATTTTGAGCCAAGATATGGTCTATGGCAAAAGCAATCAGTATAATCTGTAGGAAATCCTACAATATTTAATTTCATTTTTTTTAAAGTTGTTAGATTCTATAAAAAATACTAGTATGATATTTCGAGTATATGCTCTTTAAAAAAAGAATATATACTTATATACTAAATCAATAAATAAATTCTGCGACTTTTTCCAAGGGGTATTCCCGATTGCCAGCGAAAGTAGGCAATGAGCCTTGAATCGGAATTTGCTTTTGGTATCGTATGGTAGTAAAGAGGAAATCTCATGAAATATATATTTTATTTTTTATTAATTCTCTTTTCATTTCTATCCTCTTGCTCGGATAATAAGCCCCCAGTGCAGCATTCCGATGCATCAATTCAATCAAAGGAAACAAAGACTATAAGCGGAACGATACGAAATGATTTGCATTCGGGAAAGAGTTTGGTCTATAACGGTTCGATAGGAATCGCAACAGATGCAAATATTCAAGTAAAGGATGGGTATCTAGAAATTCTTCTTCAGGCAGGCGGAGTAAAAACTGCACTCGGTCAAAATATCCAATTTTTAAAAAACAACGAACTGAATGGAACTTTATCTTTGAGTGACGCAATAACAAATGCAGTAATTAGCGGGACGATTGAAATTACAAAGGAATTTAATCTAAGATTTGTTCCAGATATTGCATTTAATCCAAATATTATTTATCATCTTACTTTCATTGAAGACCTGACGAATAGAGAGTATTCAGAAAAAATATTTATTGCAGGGGCAAATTATTGTAATCCGTCCGGCTATTTTTCTGCTGTCCCAGTTCAACGTCGCTCCAATGGTAGCACTGCCAACTTACTTATCAAAGATAGTATTTTTAAAGACCCGGTAATCGGTCAGGTCGCAATCTTGGGATGGGATCATCAAACTTCGAATAACTTTAATTTTAAAATTAATAATAGAACTCCAAATGCACGGTATAAAATTGTCGCTGCCTATGGGTCATATAATATTTCCGGACATGAATGTGAGTTGTATCTTCAAAGAGATGCAAACTCGCCTTTTCCTACTTGGGTTGATTCCAATTATGCCTCCAAGATAACTAAAGTTACACAAGAGGATACAGCTCTTCGTAATCCAATGACAAAAGAATTTTATAGTTATGCAAAAACATTTATTTTAGTGAAAGTTTTCAACTCCGCTAATGTAGATATTACTGGAGTGGATACTGGTATTTTGTCTCTAGAACAAACAGATAGTCTCTATGGATTGCCGGTTAGTTTAAATAACGAAGAAGAAAGCTCTTTACTCGCTTACCTAAATCGAGGGAATAATAATAGTTATTCGATGGTATTGGGTGGACTCATTGTAGGAATTTTTGGATTCTTTCTCTCTAGACGATTACTGAAAAGAAAAGAAGATAACTAGATTAGGTTTAGATTATAATCCCAAAATAAACTTTTAAGGCGTTCAGCATAAAGACCTTACTTGAAATTTACTTGTTAAAATATCCTTTTCTAAAATTCTGAAAAATAGAATAGAAGTGAGGGTATATGGGAAAGTTCAAGAATTTATCTTATTTTGAAGGGAAAATAGTTCCTGCCGAGAAAGCATTAGTAAATATTCAGACTCATGCATTACAATATGGGACTGCGGTGTTTGGAGGAATTCGTGGCTACTATAATCCTAAAAAAGATAATGTCTATATTTTCCGTTTAAAAGATCACGTCAAACGCCTGTTAAACTCTGCCAAATTAGTTCAGTTGCAGTATACAATTGATCCGCTTGAATTAGAAAAAATTATTTTGAAGCTTGCGCGAGAATGTGGTTACAAAGAAAATATTTATTTGCGTCCTTATATTTATACATCAGCGTTGCAACTATCGCCTCGTTTTCATGATGTGAAGGCAGATCTGGCTATTTATATTTTGCCGCTAAATGATTATCTAGATACAAAAAAAGGTCTCAAGACAATGGTTTCAAGTTGGAGAAGAATTGACGATACCATGATTCCTACTATGTCTAAAGCGTCAGGTGGGTATGTGAACTCTGCTCTCGCAAAATCAGAAGCTGTGCAAAATGATTGTGATGAAGCAATTTTCTTAGATTCTCGAGGCTTTGTATCAGAGGGTTCAGCGGAGAATATATTCATTATCCGCGATGGAAAACTTATTACCCCTTCCCTTACTTCTTCTATATTAGAAGGAATTACTCGTCGTTCTGTAATTGAGCTTGCTCGTAAACAAGGCTTAGAGGTAATAGAGCGTGATGTTACCAGAAGTGAACTTTATATTTGCGATGAAGTATTCTTTTCTGGAACCGGAGTGCAAGTTGCCTGGGTTAAGGAAATTGACAAACGCATTATAGGGAATGGAAAAATGGGACCTATTACCAAACAAATCCATGATTTATTCTTTGAAATTGTTACAGCGAATAAGGAAGAGTATGCGGGATGGTTGACTGCGGTTTATTGATATTATCCTATCGTAGAGACGTAGCGCGCTACGTCTCTACGTTTACTGCGTGAATAAAATTAATCTACTTTTATATTGCTTTTTTTACTTCCACTTTCGTCATAACATTTAGGTCCTGTGCAAGAACCAGAATTTCCTGTGATTCCACCACAATCTGTTCCAGAAACACTTTTACAAATATCGCTAGCTTTTTTTCTTTCTTTAAATCCGTCTCCATTTACACAAACTTTGATGTCCGCGTCTTTGAATCCGTAGCATTTTGCTGAAAGACTAGATGCAGCAATGGTAATTGCGATAACTAAACTGAATACTAAACTGATTTTTCTCATTAAAAATCTCCTTTAAATGAATTTTGGTATTATAAGCGAAGTATAATCTTTTGCAACCAAAAAAAAATGAATCAAAGATTGAAACTGTGAGCTAATAGAACTTGCTTTCACCAATTTTTAAATCTAAAAGCGAATTTGAATTTATTTTTTGAGATTCAAAAAGGGATTTAGTAAATTTCAAAGGTTCATCCAATGCTTCGTCAGTTAATACAAATGTTAGATAGTGCATGGGTAATAAGTATTTTGCGCCAAGATCGGAAAAGGCTTGTAGAGTATCCTCTGGATTCATATGAATCGGTTTCATAAACCATCTCGGTTCATAGGCACCGATTGGTAAAATGGCTACGTCTATTTTAGGAAAGCGCTTTCCAATTTCTTTAAATCCCGCAAAATAGCCAGTATCCCCTGCAAAGTAAATCGTTTCCGATTTTCCTTCTATGATGTAGCTTCCCCAGAGAGTTTCAGCCCTATCGAATAATCCTCTTCCTGAAAAATGTTGCGTCGGGGTAAAAGTAATTTTTAAATCTTTTTCAAATCGAATATCCCACCAATCTAATTCTACAACATTTGTAAGACCTTCGTTTTTTAAAAAATCTTTATTACCTAGTCCAGCATAAATGGTAGGCTTAAAGCGTTTATCCAGTTCTTTGAGTGTAGGTAAATCCATATGGTCATAGTGATTGTGGCTAATTACTATTATGTCAATAGGTGGGAGGTCATCTAATTTTATTCCAGGATTAGTAAATCGTTTTGGACCTATGAAGCTAATAGGAGAACACCGCTCTGACCAAATTGGATCTGTCAGAATATTCTTGCCGTCTAATTGTATTAATACGCTCGCATGACCAATCCAGGTAAAACTCATTTGACTTTTATTTTCTCTAACCTTTGTGCCATCGTTGGGAATTGTTTCTATTTGATAATCCTTTGCCTCTGTAGAAGGCATCGACTTAAAAAGATTACCTAGCTTCCATAAAATTACAGGACCGAATCCTTTTGCCCCAACTTTTGGGTCTAAGTTTTGAAATCCTTTTTCTGTGTGGTGCGGTTTCGGAGAATCATCCGGAATCATTGGAATGGAAAGGTTTTTACAAGAGAAAATAATTAGAATTAACAATTGTATTAATTTCATAAGAATTCATCAAAAATACTTTATAGAATTTTGCAAATAGAAATTAGAATTTACCATGAAAGCTAAATTGAAAGTCTAGGATATATGAATGCTATTTTTGAATGTAAATCCATTTTTCATTGTCCAGTGGAAAAGCTCTTTCAATTTCATGAAGATGCTGTTGGATTTGAAACATTAGTCGGGCTTGATAAATCTGTTGAAGTGATTGAAGCACCCCTATCTATTGCTGAAATTGGAACTCATGCAGTTTTGAATGTAGGCATTTTACCCGGTCTCAAGAAAACCTGGATAGCCGAACATATAGCTTATAAGAAAAATCAATTATTCGTGGATATTCAGAAATCAGGACCCTTTCAGTTCTTTCAGCATGAGCATCGCTTTAGTAAGAGTGGCGAATACTCAGAATTAAACGATCATATCGAATTTGCATTTTTTCTAAATCCAATTAGTAAATACTTCGTCGCCGAAAAATTAAAATCTCAATTTAAAGCAAGGCATAAGGCTACTGCCAATTATCTGCAAGTAAAGTATGAGATGAGCTTTTGTGGATTGGTTTAATTCCAGACCAAATTATAACTTAGCGACAATCTTTTCAGAGACTTCCCATAGTTTTGTTGCAAGCTCTGCATTTTCTGCATCTTTTCTTGGAGTTTTAGTATTAGAATCTGCGAAGTATTTGCCGGATTCAAGTAGAACAGATGGATTTGTTGCCACATAACATTCAGTAGCCGCACCTTGCGGAACTGTTTTTAAAAACAAATGCTCGCCTAGACCAAACACTACTTGTAAAACAGGATTCATACTTCGAGAGAGGTTAGTCTTTATTACCCCCGGATGCACGGCATAAGCAGTTTTTTTAGTTCCTGAAAATCTTCGCGCTAATTCTTTTGCAAATAAAAGATTGGCAAACTTTGATTGTCCGTAAAATGTCCAGGCACTGTAGTATTTCTCGCCTGCTAAGTTATCAAAATCAATTCCTTCTTTAGGAGCATTTTGATGGGCAGCACTACTCATTATAACAACACGTCCTGTATCTGTTAACTCATCTAGTAAACCTGTGACTAAAATAAAATGTCCGATATGATTTGTGAAAAATTGTAATTCATATCCAAATGCTTTTTCGAGCTTAGGCAAAGCCATAATACCCGCATTGCAGATAATTACGTCCAGCTTGATTTTTTGTTTTTTGATTTCTGCAATACAGCTTTTTACACTGGTTGGATTTGCCAATTCGCATTCTAAGCCTAAATGTGATTTGCCGCTAATTCCTTTGCAAGCAGTCTCTGCTTTTTCTTTTGTGCGAGCCGTTCCAATAATTCTTGCTCCCCTGAGTGCCAAAACCCGAATCGTTTCTTGTCCTAGTCCCGAATTACAACCAGTAACCAAGATATTTTTTCCTTCCAGTGAAATACCGGCGGTAACATCCTCAGCAGTAGAATTATAACCGAAACCATTTGAGCCCTTAGGCATTAACATTGCGAGTAATGACATTTTAACCTCTGTTGTAGATTTAATTTTTTATAAATATTACTAGTAAAAATATTAGCTTTGAAGTAAAGACAAAATTGTTGACTAGTCTCTCGAGAAGAGTCCTTTGATTCCTTCCCAGGCTTTGTTTACATATTCTGATACAGCAGAGCCAGTAATTCCTCCGACTGTTGCTCCTGCCGGTCCTCCTAAGAGTGTAGCTCCTACATATACAGATCCAATCCATACAGGATCAATATAAGAGACGTTATCCGGCATAATACCTTTGTATATAATAGGGATATACAATGCTTTGCCGGCAATTCCACCGAGACCTGCATAAATTCTAAAGTCAATCTTTCGATCAAAGCTTATACTCCCTTTGCCATGCGCATCTAGTCCAACACCAATCATTTTTAGATTTTGTATCGTAATCAATTTATTCTGTATCGCATAATCTAATGTAAGCGATTGAAATTCTGTATTTTTTCCGCGCGGACCAAGGAAATTGATTAACTTCCCAAGACTAAAAATTGGTTTTAATATGTTAGCATATCCAAGCAATTCCCCTTTTTTTACTTCTACCTTTCCGGTGGAGCGTAAATTTTCTAGAAAAATAGGAAGGTAGTTACCGGAAGAATAAAAATTTAAATTAGAACTTAACGCTCCTTTAATGTAAGGATTTTTCGTATATTTTCCGATTAGCTCTTGCGAGTTGATGTCTTTTAATATAATATCAAAATTATATGTAGTATTGTGACTTGCGATTACTTTCCCTATTCCACTTAACTGACCACGAACGACGTCTGCATTTTTAATCTTGAGTTCGATAGAAGAATTAATTATTCCTATCTCAAGGCTAATATTTCTTAGCTCATACAAATCAAAAGTTGCCCTCGCACATACTATATTCATATGAGAGAAAAAATTGACCTGACTTACTATTCTTATATCCACTGCACGAACTATCAAGTAGACAACTTTATAAATATCAGCATAATCACCTTTGATATTTAGGTTTAAGACTATATCATTTGTAAAGGTTAATACGCCATTTGCGCTAGCTATAGCTCCATTTTCATAATAGAGTCGAATGCTTACAAAGTTAATTTGTTTAGATTCTGGAAGAAAGATTAATTCAGAGTTAGCCGTAATATTCGGATAAATGGGTGCTCCTATAAAGTTTAATCCAATGATAGTAATATCTGTTTTTATATTGTATTCGCTTTTATATTTTTCTTTTAAGAGTATGAATTCTCCGTTCAAACTAGTATTATCAAAATTTGCACCATAGACTAATGAGTAGTATTCTTTCAAAGGCTTTAGTGCAAAATCATTAAATTTCCATTTAGATTCTATTTGGAGAGAATTAAAATTATAATCGTTATTTACATATTGAATTTTTGAATCCGATTGAAAGTGTCCCGATTGATAATTAAAATCCAGGTATATACTGAGTAAGCTGATATGGTCGTTATTAATTTCTAAAGAATTACAGAAAAATTCTTCATTAAAATTGTCATCTTTTTTTATTATGAATCGAATGGATTGAAATGAAACTGTATCCATGTTTAGAAAAGTAAAAATCTTTTGTAAACTTTTTGCATTGAATGTTTTAGGTTTAGTATCTGGGACTATTTTTATAAAATTGGTATTTGTAGTTAATTCTATTATACCATCATCAATATTGACTTTATTTAATTCAATAACTCCAAGTAAAATTTTCCATGAGAAAAAAAATTTCATAGATTTTATTTCTACATCAAATCTATTTTCATCAGTCATGCTGTGAATGGTCACACTCTTTAAATTTATACCGGGAGAAGGGATCACCAAAAGACTTGAATCTTCGAATACAATTTTAAAATCAATCGTAGAGTAAATTTTATCTATAATGAATTGCTTGTAAAAATCTTTATTTGAATAAAAAGAAATGAATAGTAGAAATAGAACAGATAGGAATACAATTGTATAAGTTCTTCGACTTGTAAATCTAGGCATGACTCAATTTTTTAATGTCACAGGATACCATAATCTCGGAGATTTTTTTATAGTCTAAACTTGAACTCCAATTTAATTTTTCTTTTGCCTTAGCTGCATTGCCGCAAGCGGATTTTATTTCTACTGGTCTGTAAAACTTGGGATTGATGCGAACTAATAACTCTCCTGTTTTGTTATTGTATGCCTTTAAGTCCTTAGCTTCACCTTCCCATCTGAGGCTAATGTCGATTATACCAAAAGAATTTTCGATGAAGTTTCGCACTTTCGTTTTTTTACCTGTAGCAAAAATATAATCTTCCGGTTTATCTGCTTGAAGAGATAAATAAATTCCTTCTACGAATTCTTTTGCGTATCCCCAATCTTTCTCTGCTTCGAGATTCCCTACTTCTAAAACAGATTTATTTCCTGCATACCAATTTGCGACGTGTAGACTGACTTTTCTAGAAAAGAAATCTTCACTTCTAAGCTCTGACTCATGACCGAATAGAATTCCGTTTACACAGAATAATCCAAAAGCATTTCGATAATTTATATTCATCCAATGTGCGTATGATTTTGCTACTGCATAAGGATTTGCCGGTTGAATAGAAGTATCCTCTGTCTGCGGACTTTCTTTAGGATTCCCGAAAATTTCAGAACTACTAGCCTGAAAGAATTTAGTATGAGGGCTGAATTTTTTAATTGCTTCTAATATATGTAATACGCTGAGTCCATCAATGAGGCTAGTCTCTAGAGGTGAGATAAAGCTTTCTACGACACTACTTTGTGCAGCGAGATTATAAAATTCATCTGGTTTGATTTCTTTGATACAGGCTTCAATTGATGCAGAATCGGCAAGATTGAAATTTACAAATTGAATGGAACTAAGGACTCCCGTGTAGCTTAATCTCCAATTAACAAAGTTGTTAATATCCCTTACGCCACCATAAACCTTGTATCCCTTCGCGAGTAGTAACTTTGCTAACCATGCACCATCCTGACCGGAGATGCCTGAGATAAAAACTTTTTTCATAACTTAACTTAAGCTAAAATAATAAGTAAAATGTCAGAGTAAATAAAAATATTTAATTTGCGCTGATTCAGTAATTTTTACAGTGACTAGTAGGATGAGACTATGAATACAAATCGAACTATCTTGCTTTTTATATTAATTTTTACTTTCGTATCAACTCTATTGGCGATGGTGCATATCGCAATTCAAGCAAAGGCAAAGACTACGAAAACTGGTAGTGTAAATGTTTTTAAAAGTTCCACTGATTCAGCAGTTTTAATAAAAGTAGAAGGCGAGATTCATTCGGGAAAATCTACCTATCAATCAACAGGTGCCGATACAGTTTTAGAAAAGCTTCGAAGCATAGAGGAGAATACCGAGATTAAAGGAGTCTTAATTGAAATTAACTCCCCCGGTGGAACGGTTGGTGCCTCGCAAGAAATTTTCGAGGAGATAATGTATCTCCGAGAAAAGAAAAATAAAAAGGTAGTAGTCTCTATGAAAGATCTCGCTGCCTCCGGTGGCTATTATATAGCAAGTGCGGCTGATTATATTTACACAGAAGCAGGAACGATTACAGGTTCTATAGGGGTAATAACTGTTAGCCCGAATATATCCGGTCTATTAAAAAAATATTCTATTGAAATGAGAGTCTATAAAGCAGG
>JANYCR010000094.1 GCA_025360185.1 Leptospiraceae bacterium
TTGTTGACTCCGATTAGGAAGTCAGGGAAATAACGATGTCCATTCGGTAGGACAATGCCAACCGAGTGAGGTTTTCTATCTTCATTTCTATGCCACCATTTAACTGTGTTGCCCGTATCCACTTCTAATAATCTTGCAAACTTACGCTCTGTTTCATTTAAGTCACTTGGTACAATTCCATAACTCCCAAGTCTTGCTCTTTCGATGGAAGAGGATGCTTCTACTTCAATCGGTAATTCTGCCGTATCATAGACTTCTTTCAATTGCGCCATACAACTATTAGTCGCATTTCGAATGAGCTTGGGGTAAAGGGCTAATATCATCTGTAAAGCGTTCTCCACTTCGTCTTCAGATAATCCTAAACCTCGGTGTTTGTTGTATTCCGATTTTAATCTCTCGAATAACTCCTCGTTTAATTCTCGTGGATCAATAAACTCCGCTTCAAATAAAACACGATGCGCTCGTTGGCTTACTTCATTTGCTGATAATCTTGCTTGGATTGTTTCAACTAATTTTTCAGATTGGTTAAAAATGCTGATGGTTTGACGGGTAACTTCCTTATACTTTCGTAATCCAGAATTTAATACAGCGTCATCTAATTTTGCCATGACTACAATTTGTTTTACCATATCCTCTGTGCCTAGCATGATACGCTCTGACTTAAATCGCAAAGGGATTCCTTGCTGTAACGGATAATTACGATTACCCATGATGAGGGGTCGATAACTAGGTTGTTTTATATCTTCTGTTTTGCTAGAACTCGGTAGAATAAAATCTTCAAATAACGAAACGGACTCTTGCTTGAACTCGGCGGGTGCGCTAGTATTTTCTTTGTCTCCTAACTGTGTTTCCTTCCAAGCGGGAGGTATATACGGATTAGACAAAAGCGATAATTCCCCATTATGCGATACTTGCACTTCCGTTTGTCCTGCTACTTTTACAATGATTGTATTCGGAGAAATAGCTGACATTTGCGTTTGAATTGCATTTATTTTATCGGCAGCACCGATTAAACCACCTTGGGCTTCAATGTCAGCTAAGTATACATAGCCAAATCGTAGCATTTCCGGTAAAGAGCGAGTAACCGCATAGGCTTGTAAATGTGGATGTACTCGTAAAATTCGTCCTACTACTTGAATTCCAAAGTCAATGCTTTTTGTACTACGCAAAGAAACCAATGTAAAAGCTCTCGGTGCATCAAAACCCAAAGCCGCCGCGACTTTAAAGATAAGAACTTCTTTACTTTCGTCCCTAGCAACTACTGATAAATCGTCGTTCGGGTCATCTGCGGTATACCAGGCAATAGCCTCTTCTGGAACACCTAATTCAATTAAACGCTCTTTTGTTTTTTCCACTGCATCTTCGCCTGCTTTGCCCTTAGAATCAATTTGCACGAGCATAAGAGGAGTTAGCCTTATTTCTAAATTTGCTAATTCTTTTTTAATCCTTAACTGTGTTTCCCATCCGTCTTTTAGTGCAGTTAATTCTATATCAATGATTGCTTGCCCTTTATCTGTAGTGTCAGGCAAAAGATAGGCGATGGATTTTACTGCCTCTTTTATCAAACCTTCATCAACTGCACTTTCACGAGAGACTTGAATTTTATGAATCACTTCAATTCCTGCGGCTTTTTTGAATTTGTCTACATCGGAATCGTCAGGTGTGGCGGTAATCAAGAGAGTGTATTCAGGAGATAAAATATCTCGATAAAACTTAACTGCTTCATTGTCTTTTGTAAACGTATGATGCGCTTCATCAATGACAACACCAATTCTAAATCCGCTATCTCGAAGCTCTGGAATAAACTCATCTAGGGATAAAGACAAATCTCCCGTCTTGCGCAAAATGCGAGTATCCGCATTACGCGCCGCAACCGATGCCCAAGTTGTAACAAACACATCTCCACTATTTGCTTTATAGGCAACTCTCTCTGTAGAAAGGTCAGAGATTTTTAGCCCTGCAAAGTCTTTTCGTAACGCGCGTTTTGCTTGTTCTACTAAATTTACAAAAGGAGTAAACCAAAACCAAACAATATTCGCATTGTGATGGTGGTTGTTACGAGAAAAGGTTTCTGCGATTAGCCCCGCCATTAAAGTTTTGCCTGCACCTGTAGGAGCTTCTAGTAATACAAGACCGTTATGCGCACTAATCGCACGACGACTTTGGTCGTCACCTGTTTGTTTCATTTGACTTTCTGCATAACGAAATATTTCGAGCGCATTATCAACCGCATCCTCTTGGTAGCCTTTCGGTGAAATAATACTCATTTTTTTGCTCCCTTAGTAAAGCGTTCTACTAAAAATTGTGGAATTGGTAAACAAGTTAGATTTTTTACATCGGCGTATTGAGCAAGTAAAGCAGGTTGCCAGGAATACACTACAATCTTTCTTTTTCCTTTTTGCAAATCGAGGACTGATTTTAATTCTCGTTTCTTCAAGTTACACAAATACAGTACTACTTGTTTCTCTGTTTCTAATTGCTGTACAGTCAAATCAGGATTAAACGCTGCTAACTCAGTCCCATGAATCAATTGCAAAGCTGTCCAAACCTGTGCATGTTTGATTTCACGTAAAATTTTTCCCGAAGCAATACGACGAGTTTTTAAATAAGCAAAACTTCCACCTAAACCCGTAACCTCTTTTTTCTTATTGCCCAACATTACACGACGAACACGTTCAGCACAAACATCACGACAAAGATTTTTATCTGGTTCATCTTCTGTGGTTTCCGTATTGGAAACTAAGATAAATCTACGTTTGCCATTATCCTCAATATTTAGTTTTAAAATAGCATGAGCGGTAGTACCTGAACCTGCAAAAAAATCCAATACAATGTCATTAGGCTTTGTTGCTTGTCTTAGCAACTCAAGAATCAAACTAGGAGGTTTTGGATAATTAAACGCTTTAGCTCCAAGAATTTCATTAATTACATCTGTTCCTTCTCGTCCTTTTTGTGAGCGCATAAAGAAAATAGCCTCTTCTTCGTCTTCATCAAAATCTTCGTTCACACTGCCGATCCAACTACTAACAGGCGAAATTAAATTAGTTTTTTCGTTAAGATAGGCTTTCTTTGATGGTCTTCCAGTTGCAATTCGCTTGCCTATCCAAAAATCTAAGTCTGGTAAATCTTCCCGTAATAAGGGTGTTTTCTTTTGCGGCAAAATAGGTACCGTTCCCTTACGAATAGCGGCTAATAGCTCTTTCTTTGTCGCATAATAAAACGTTTCCTCTGCCTTACATTCCGGAAAAACTATTAGCTCTTGACTGAGATAGGCTTCTATAGTCTCTTTACGAATTTTACTATCTTGTTTCATCTTTTCTTCAGAAGCATAAGCCCATACCCTATCAGGGTCGCACGGATACCAATAACCTGTTTTTGGATTTTGAATCGGATAATATAAATTAGGTCTTTCTTTGAATGTTTTAGCACAGGTAATTGGATTTAAAGCATATCCACCTTTTGGATCATTATCAGGATTACGATATTTTTTAGTATTCAATGCATTTCCATTGAACGCAAAATTTCCAAGTGTATAAACTAAAATATGTTCGTGTACAGCACTGAAATTACCAGTTGAATCATTGCCAGTATCTTTGGTGCGCCAAACAAAACTACCAAATCTGCTTCCAAATATACCATCTAATAATATCTCCAATTTTGCTCGGTTTTCATCATTTATGGAAACAAAAATAACACCATCTTCACTCAATAAATCCCGTGCCAATTGCAGTCTTTGGTACATGAACTCCAACCACTTAGAGTGTTTGTAAACATCATCCTTATCTACAAAACGATCATTGTACACAAAATCCTTGTTACCCGTGTTGTAAGGTGGGTCGATGTAGATACATTTGACTTTACCCGCATACGTCATGCGCAAATAGCGCAGAGCATCGAAGTTATCCCCTTCGATAATTAAATTTTGATAAGGTGCGCCCCCAGAGGATAATGACTCATCCAAGTCCAATGCCACAAAATCGTTGTTAATCGCTCTCTCGTGTTCGATTTCTTTACGCTCCCACACAAGTCCAAAGCGCGGTCTGCGGTCTCTTTCGCGGAGTAGTTTTATTAATTCGTCTCTATCGTAGTCGTCGTAATTATCTGGCACAGTTGTTCCTTTGTTTCAAACATTTCTAACAAGTCTCAGGTAATGGCAAGCAAATAATGTTTGGTCTATTGTGCAGACAAACTTAAAAATTAGACTTGTAAATAAAGGAAAAGCAATTCTAATTGGAAGTGCGAGGTAGATAATGTTAAGCGTAACGATAGAATTACCAGACTCACTACTTTTAAAATGGGACGGGTCGAGAGATAGAATCCGTAAAGAAACTCAAAAATTATTAGCAATCAAACTTTTTGAGGAAGGCTTCTTAACAACAGGTCAGTCGGCAGAAATGTGCGGAATGAATCGTATAGATTTTATCTCAGAACTCAGTCGAATGGGAATCCCTGTTGTAAAAATGGATAAAGAAGAAATAGAAGAAGAAATACTTAGTGCAATGAAATTATGATTATTGTTTCCAACACGAGTCCCATTATCGCATTCGGTAAATTAAAAAAATTCTATTTATGGGAGAAGATTTTTGGACAAATACTTATCCCTTCATTTGTACACCATGAATTTACAAATGCAAAATATAAAAATGAATTCATTCTTCCCCAAAATCTTTTCAGGATAGAGCAAGTTGAAAGTATTGAGCCTCTTTTAATAAAAGAATTGGATAGAGGAGAAGCGGAAGCTATTACTCTTGCCATAAATAAAAAAGCAGACTGGCTTATCATGGATGAAAGAAAAGGTAGAAATATCGCAAAAAATGTATATGGATTAAATGTTATTGGAACTTCTGGAATTCTTTTAAAGGCAAAAGAATCTGGAATTGTAAAAGAAATTTCTCCCATATTTCAAGAACTAAAAAAAATAGACTATTATATCTCAGATGACATAGTAAAATATGTATGCAAACAAGCTGGAGAGTAGTTACTCATAATTAGCCTTCAATTTATCTTTCATATTATTTTACACATATTCCATATACCCCACGATCTATTTTCTAGGTATTTTAAGAATTCATAAAACTTTTTAATTCGATACTGCAAATTTTCTAACCAACCATTTTTTTATAAAGAGTTAATTTCTGAATCATCTTGTCTTTATCGGTTAATTTATCCCTATTATCTGACCCAGTTGTTCCTTTGTTTCAAACATTTCTAACAAGTCTCAGATAATGGCAAGCAAATAATGTCATTGACATTGCATCAATAAAAAAGTATCTTTAAATTGGAGAATTAAAATGGATATGTATGATATGTATATTTATGTTATTGGTTACATTGGATTAGCATGTTGGATTCTATTGGCAATTAAACTCGCAGTCAGAATTATTGCGAGGGATATGAAAAAAGAATTAAAAGAAAAATGAAAGATAACTTTTGGGATTCCATTTTATTTATTTTAGTTGTTGCCATTGCCGGACTGCTTTTTCAATTACTGTCTTTACACTAGGATTTCAAAGTATACGTAGATATTTTTATTCAAGTGCTTTCCTTTGTTGGAGGTGTGATTGCCATTTATGAATTCATTTTCAAAAAAACTAAAAAATAAAGATTTTATCTTTCATATAACTCAGCTCGGTTAAAAACGTAAGGAGTATTAACCTTAATAGGGTCGGCTAAAAAAATTTTGGAGTTTGTTTTTAGATTT
>JANYCR010000115.1 GCA_025360185.1 Leptospiraceae bacterium
TTTGTTGCGATATTCTTTACAGAAGTAAAAAATATTTTGTAAAAAATAAAAAAATACTTTACATAATTTCATAGCCGTATTAATTATGTCACTAACATCTATTGGTCGGATTTAGAAAAAAATAAAAAAAGACCAAAATCCTAAATGGAGGCTACATCAATGGTTGCAAAAAAGAAAGCTGCTGCTAAGAAAAAACCTGCTGCAAAAAAGAAACCTGCTGCAAAAAAGAAGTAATTAAACTTCTTTAAAAAAAATAGATCAATTTTTTTTAAAACTAAACCCGCTTTCGAGCGGGTTTTTTATTACCTACACACTTCAAGAAACCCTGATTTTATTGGTTATTTTGCCACAGAGGCGCAGAGTTTCGGATTTATTTACGTGCGTCATTTTAAAGAGAGTCCTTCGTTAATATTCAATTTTTTGAATCTAGTGAATGAATAAACTCATTCACTAATCCTAACCTTAAATCCCTCTCTGTGTCTTTGTGCCTCTGTGGCAGAAAAACCTCTCTTATTTCAATCCAGACTCCAACCAATTCAAGTATTCTTCATTGCCATTTTGAATTGGAATTGATAATACGCAAGGAACCGTATAGGAATGATTTTTTTTTACATGCGAAATAATTTCATCGAACAGAGTTTCATTTGTCTTTGCGATGAGAATCGCTTCCTCATTAATTTCTAATTTTCCTTCCCATTCATAAATTGAAGTCATTTGATCTAAAATGTTAATACACCCTGCAAGTTTTGATTCAACAAGTGATTTACCAATAAAAATTGCTTCTTCTTTATTCTTACAGGTGATATAAACAAAAGTCAATTTCACATTTTTATTATTTTGATGCATTAACTTCTACTTCTGGAAGAGTTGATCGAAGGTATCCGCTCTGTAATACTCCATTTTGTCCTTTCTCACTAAAAAGATATTTAATAAACGCATCAATTTTATCCCCTGCTTTATCTGTTTTATATAAAATTTTCAGAGCGCGAGACAGTTTATATTTTCTTTGACTAATATTTTCAATGCTTGGTAGAATTGCTTCTTCATCTTTAGTTCTTGAATACTTTAATGGCTTAAGTTTTGTTTTGACATGTGCAAATCCCATTCCCATGTATGCGATTGCGTCTTTATTCTTCTCCACGAAATCCATGATCTCCTCATTATTTATTAAAACAACCGCCTCTTTAGAATAATCATTCTGTTTACTTTTGAAATAATGACTCTGCCCTAAATCTAATTGTTTAACCACATGTTCTTTTATATAATTTGAAGTGCCTGAATAGTTATCGCGAATAACAACTGTTATTGGTTTATCTAATCCACCAATTTCTTTCCAGTTTTTTATTTTTCCTGTAAAAATAGCAGAGGCTTGCTCAAGGGAAAGCTTCTCTACTGGATTACTAGGATTAACAATAAAAGCAGCACCATCATACGCAACGACCAGTGATTCCAGTGTTTTATTTTGATTCAATTTTTCAAATTCAACCTCAGACAATTCTCTCGAAGTTAATGCGATGTCAGTCATACCATTCATTAGCTCGCTGATTCCTTCCCCTGAACCACCACCGCGAACAGCTATTGAATAGTTTGGATTCTCTTTCATAAAATTATTCGCAATGAGCAAAATCATTGAGTGCATAGTTTCAGATCCAGTGATAATGATTTTCTCTTGTTTCTTGCATTGAGCAAATAAAAAACAAACCAAAAAAATAATACTATAATAGGTAATTTTCATGTAACCTTTTCCCTCTTTATTTCACACAATCTTGTTAAATTATTTTCGTAAATCTAAGTTTAAAAAAATCTAGTTACATTTTAATTACATATGAAAATTAAATTCTAATTGATAGATTGGCTATTCTTAGTGCAATGAGCATTTATAGAATGGATTAAAGGAGTATGCTTTATGTTAAAAGTTTTAATCTTTTTAGTGGTCACAGTAATCATTTCAAATTGTATAGTTTTGGATAAATTGAATCTTTCAGTTCCAGAATCAGTTACAGGGAAAGAGGCTAAAGATATTATTGTTACGGCTGCAGTTACAGGAGCTTATATTTCGACAGCAATTGAGGGAAGAGTTCCGTTAGATGCTTTGCTATCTTTTATCTCCAATAAACTGGCTGGAGTAAAAGAGAATGCATATTATGATAAATTCGATGTAGACCAATGTGCAGCTGATGCGCAGTTAATTAATGTAATTACGATTCGTATTGGTGGATTCAATTGTAAATTAAAAGAACATAAAATTTTTACAAACTGGCCAGTTCAAATTTTCTAAGAATAGATTTTCAAAAACAAAATGCAAATCGGAATACAAAAAAAAATCAATGGCATACTCTTTCTAAGTCTGTTCGCCGTTGGACTCAGTATAGGAATTGCATTTTATTCTAAATACACAGATTACATGATGAAGTCTGTTAATGAAAAGTTGTATAGCGGATTATTTTCGATTTATAATGTTTTAGATATCGAGAGCTTAAATAAATTAAATACCGACAGCCAAAGAACTCGTGAGTATGCCCATAGCTGGAAAAAAATCAAAAGCATTCAGAAAGAAATGAAATTAGCATATGCATATATCGTGTTAATGAATGAGAAAAATCAATTCTACTTTGTGTATGATACCGGCGATGATCCAACTAAAACAGACGACGATAATTACTTGAAGATTTATTACGATGCGCCATCCGAAGCGTTTGAATCATTTGCTTCAGGTAAGTCAATCGTTGTGAAGGGTCAATACACTGATAAGTGGGGGACTTTTATGTCTGCGTTTTACCCGATTCGATTTAGCGGTAAAATGATTGGAGTAATTGGAGCGGATTATAATATATCTGCTATTTTAGAACTCAAGAAAGAAGCTTTGATTATTTTCTTGTTGATTTTATTTTTGGGGCTAATAGCCATAAGCCTGATTGGAGCGTTAATTAATTTTTGGATTGTAAATCCAATTCTCAGATTAAATATTGGCTCTCGAAAAATTGCTTCAGGGAATCTCGATTACTTTATTCCAATAACACAAAATGATGAGATTGGTGAATTGGCAAGAAGTTTTAATGTAATGGCGTTTGATCTAAGCGCAAGTTTTTCAAAGATTCAAAAACAAAATGAACAATTAAAAGAAAGGATTATTGAAAGAACGGAAGAACTAAGAAATACTTTAATGACAATGCAAGATATAAAGACACAGCAAGATGGAGATTATTTTCTTGCTACTTCGATTCTTGAGTCATTGATGCAAAATCAAAATAAAAGTCTTTTTACAAAAATAGATTTTCTAATTGAACAAAAGAAAAAATTTAATTTTAAAGGAAAATCTCATAATCTAGGCGGTGATATTTCCATTGCAGGAAATTTGAATTTTTTTGGAAAACAATTTACGATGTTTTTTAATGGGGATGCAACAGGTAAATCGATGCAAGGAGCCGGAGGCGCATTGGTAATTGGGTCTCTTGTAAATTCTATCATGTCACGATCTGCGGCAAACAATCGAGTAATCACTAAAGATCCAGACAGATGGCTAAGAGAAACTTTTCTAGAGATTCAAAAAGTAATGGAATCATTTAATGGCACTATACTTGTTTCTTGTATTCTCGGAGTGATTGAAGATGAGACTGGATTCTTGCAATTTTTTAATGCAGAGCATCCATTGAGCGTTCTCTACAGAGACGGAGTAGCAAGTTTCATAGAGAGTGGGATAACTGCGAGTAAACTCGGAATGCCTTTAAATTTAGAAGTAGGCTTGGTGCAATTTCAATTGAAACGCGGAGACATTGTTCTTTGTGGGTCTGACGGTAGGGAGGATTTAATCTTAGGAAAAAATTCGGACGGTAGTAATATTATGAATGAAGATCAAGGACTCTTTTTAAACGTTGTTGAAAAATCAGATGGGCATCTCGACAAAATCTACGAAAACCTGGTAAATACTGGAGAGTTATCCGATGATCTTTCCCTTGTCTGTATTTCCTACATGGAAAATCATAAATAGACTAAATACAAGGCTTTGTTTTGTTATTGAATAGAACAAAATATTAATTGTAGTATAAGTCATGGCAATGTAAGTTGAAAAAATGAAATTTCGTTCTCTGCTCTTTCTTGTGTTTTTAAGCCTTTCAGTTTCCGCCGAATCCGGGGAAGAACTATTAAATAGCATTATTGGAACTATGAATGGCTTTGAGAGCTTTCGTGCAAATATATCCATTGATGGATTATCTGGATCAATTTCTTACAAAAGACCCGGAAGCTTGAATGTTAAATTTTCAGATGGAAGAGTTCTTTCTGGAAATGGTAGGCATTTATGGATTTATTCACCAGCAAGAGGCATTGCCGGAAAACAGGATTTAAAAGGGCTTACTGGTGGATTAGGGGGTTTACTTTCTGGATATGAAAGTGTTACAAGCTCAGGAAAAGTCTTGAAACTAAAATCTGATAATAAATATTATGAAGAAATAATTGTCACCGTTACGCCGAATAATATAATAAAGTCTCTCAAACTAAGAGCAAAGGGCAGATCTGATTTCATGGATATTACATTTTCAGGAGTTCAAACAAATATTGGACTCTCATCTAGTATATTCAATTTTCATCCACCTGCAAATGCACAGATAGTTGAGAATCCTTTGAATCAGAGGGAATAAGAATTTGAATCCAGCATCCAGAACAGAAGCTCATAAAATTTTCGCATCCTTGTATCGCAAAAAGCGTTCTCCTGAGCACCAGCAGCTTATCGACGATGCCATTACGCGCTCAAATGATGTATTTATACGAATCGATTTAATAAAAAAAATTGATGAAGAGCAAGACAGAAAAGAGAGAATCAAAGAAGAGCCACCTCAAGCAGGAGGCAAAACAGAATCTTCCCGGGTCGTTTCTATGGCGACAGGAAATACAGTTCAAAAGCCACCGGTTTCAAAATCCCAAACTTCTGCGCAAATACCAGTTGTAACAGATACGAATGCAAGTGGTTTTATGGACAAACTTTTTGGCGGCGGGAATAGTGTTGCCAAATTTGCCAAAGAAACAAGATCTCTAGAGTTGGGGCTATTCGCTCGTAAACCCACTATATCAAAAAATGTAGAAAAGATTTTCCGTTCGTTGAAAGAAGATGAAATTATTAGCACTATTCAAGCGCTAAAGTATTCTGAACAAGTCGGTTGGAGAATTTGGACTCCATTAGTATATAATGTTATTTTAAATTATAATCGGTTTTTTAATGCATTCATTTCTTTAGATAGTCTTTTTCGGGATGAAATTTCTGCGGAAGTATTTCTTGGTAGGTCTACAAAAATGCAAATGTATTATGCTAGAATTTTAGGCAGACCGGATACAAAGGATATAATTTTAGAAAAGGTTCCTGCGCTTATAAGAACTGAGGCAAAACTTTCTTCCAAAATTGAACCAATTCTTACAGGGTTAAACTATGGTTTGTCGCTCGAATCTAGAAAACCTTCTTTAACAGACGCAATCGTAGCCTTTCATATTGTTATGACTAAAAAATTTGTATCCTGGTCTGATATAGAAAAGACTCTAAGTGTTTCTGTAATAGATGAAAGAAAATTCAATGCAACCTCTGAAGTAACAAAACAAATTGAACTTGCTACTGCTAAACTTTCAAATGATATTCAATCAAAAATAAATATTAAAGACGAATTAGATTTTCTCAAAAAGAATTATTTCTCATTTGGAGAAGGCGGAAAACTATCGTTTGAGTTCTTAAATCCAATCATTGATGATTACGTTGCACATTATTTTGCGGAAAATATGCAAACCGATGTATTAAAATCTAATTTTAAGAATACCCCGCATAAGCTTCTCCAATTAGTTTGCCGCGATTTACAAAGTAATTATATTCCTCTTGTTGAAGGTTATATTAAGCTAGATTTGAATCAGGTAAAAGATGTTTTAATTATGCAAATTGGTTTATTTTTTCCTGAAGTTGACCGGATAAATAATATTCTCCGCACACTCGATAGTTTCAATCGAAAATTTCCAAGTTTCCAATATGGATTCCAAAATTATGCAGAAAACTTAGCAAAGGGAACGCAGGACCAGATTGAAACGCAACTTCTTAAGGTATTGACTGAAGGCTCTGATTTTTTCCATAAGTTTGCTACGAAAATGACAACTGTAATAGAGAATCATATGCTTGCTCAAAGTTACGAAGAAAGTGGTCAAATCAATGAAAAGACAGTAGCAACGAAAGAAAAAGTCATTGAGGAAATCAAAATTATGCAAAGGTTTATCCCTTTTTCTGAAGGGAGAATTGTATCACAGGGAAGATTATCGGGTAAAACTGTATTTCAAGTTCTATTCGAAATGACCAGACTTCTCTATAATTACGCTGTAATTTTTAAAGATGCGGCTCTTCTAGCAAAATTAGGACAAAGCGCAAAGAACGATGCAGAACTTCAGAAGTTATATGGGGATTATGAAAGATTAACCTCAAAACCATATACTGTGGATAAAAGAGATTAGCCAAAAATGAGAATATTAACAGGTGTCCAACCATCGGGAAAACTTCATTTAGGAAATTATTTTTCTGTTATGAGTAAAATAATTCGCTATCAAAATGAGCATGAACTTTTTTGTTTTATTGCAAACTTACATTCTCTAACAACTTTTAAATCGAGAGAAGCTCTGCAAGATTATACCTTCGACGCTGCATGTGATTTCTATGCGCTTGGAATTGATCCAGAAAAATCCACATTTTGGGTACAGTCTGACGTTCCGTTAGTTACGGAGCTAACTTGGTATCTTAGTATATGTATTAATGTTAATCAATTACTGCTTGCACACTCCTATAAAGATAAGATTGCTAAAGGAATTAATCCGACCGGTGGTTTATTTTTTTATCCCATCTTAATGGCTGCAGATATTTTATTATTCGATAGTCAACGTGTTCCTGTTGGCAAAGATCAAAAGCAACATTTAGAATTTGCTAGAGACATTGCTAATAAATTTAATCATGATTTTGGAAGTACTTTTTTAATTCCAGAGCCAGAGATAGATGAGGATACTGCCATTATACCTGGAACCGATGGAGCAAAAATGTCAAAGTCCTACGGTAATACTATTAATTTTTTTGATAAAGAGTCTTCTATACGTAAATCTGTAATGTCTATCGTTTCTGACTCTGCTGGAATTGAGGAAGCAAAAGATCCCGATAAGAGTGTAATATTTTCTATCTACAAACTTTTTCTAAATGAAACTGATATGAAAACTTTACGTACACGTTTTGAAACTCCGGGTCTCCGTTATGGTGATGTAAAGAAAGAATTGTTTTCCACTATAATGGATTACTTTGCGCCCTACCGAAAAAAAAGAGATGAATTTGCAGCTAATCGTGATTATGTAGAAGAACTTCTTCTGAAAGGAAGTTATAAGGCAAATGCAATTGCCATTCCTGTAATCGAAAGAGTAAGAAGCAAATTGGGTATAAAAAGATAATAATTTTAAAGATCTTCAAAGACCTTTTCGCATAACGTCTAGGTATTCGCGAACGTAAAAAATATATTCTTGGTGAAGTTGATAGTAGGAGAAATTAGCCTCTGGGTTTAGTTTCATATAATCAAATTCATTCAATGTCCTCATTAACCTCGAGAAATTTTTAAAATAATGAATATAATATCGATTTTCAGGATGCTCTTTTGAATATTTTAAAAGGGCTCGGATTATATCGTTAATATTAACCTTGGAATTTGTAAGTGTTTGAAAAAAATCTGTAATGAGTAACGGGGCGTATCCGCTATTGATTTTTTTGATTTGACCCTTTACTAGACTATCTCTTCCAAACTTTTCATCCTCCCAACGAAGCAGTAATAATTCCATTTGATTTTTAAAAATACTCGATTTAAATTGGTATTGCTTCTTATAGGGGGACTTTTCGAAAATCGCCTGCAACTCTTCATATTCTTGCATTCTTTCTCGTTTTGAGTCATTGTGAATATTTATTGTGTTTTGTAAAATGTCTGCATTTCTTTTCAATTGAGATTTTGTTTCTATGATAATTTTTGAATCATTGATAATGTCTTCTTGTTTTATTAACTCAATTAAATCTGTGGAGATTTGTGCTAGAGTGTGAATTATTTCATTGACTGCTAACAAATAAAGCCCATCTTTTTTTAGTGATGCCTGAAATTTGCGAATAGCGCTCATATACCCGTAGATTGTTTTTTTCCGTTTTTCTTCGCGCCCCTCTAAATATAATTTATAAGCTTCATAATTTTTCGTTAAGGCAAAGCCTATGTTTAGATTTTCTATTGCTTGTGGATTGGTCGGCTCTAAAGAATATAATATTTTTTCTGATAAAATCTTCATTGATTCGATTGAATTTTTGCTTAATTCAGTTTTTATTTCAGATTGTATGCCATTTGCCGCTACTATTCTGACACTCACATGAGCCTTATCTCCTTTTTCAAAATAATACCCGCTAATATAAACATCTATTCCCGGATTTTCTTTTCCATGAATGGCGATAATGTCCTTTAATAATTTTTCAAGGTCTTGATCCCCTATTTTTTGGGCTAATTGTAATGAGTTATATATATAATATTTTTCAAATTCTTCATCAACATATCTAAATTTTTCAGAAAAGCTTAGGCAAGATATAATGGTAGCGTTAAGAATATTCGAGAAAGATTTATCTTGAGGATTTAATTTGTTAGCAAAAGGGATTAAGGAAACCCTATAGATTTTTTTAACATCTCTATCTTTACTCTGTTCTGATTTACAAAATATAAAAAAGAAAGTGAAGCAAAATAAAAAAAGTATTAATCGCATTTTAAGTTTAAGAGAAAAGTTGATTACTTATTAGACATCTTTGTGCAAGCCTAATGTCTAATTTAAGGAAAAACCAATTCTTTTAAAGATTGTAATTTTGCAAAGCTTACTTATATTCAAATTGAGACTTGAAGGAGTTTACAGTTTTCCTGAAACTGATATCCGTTTTCATAATTTCTTTAATTCTATTGATTGCACTTATTACTGTAGTGTGTTTGGTATTGAATAACCTTCCTATTAGAGTTTTATTCATATTACACACTTCAAAGAGCAAATACATACAAACATGTCTTGGTATTATAAATTCAGCTTTTCTACTTTTACTAAGAATATCCTTCTTTGATTGCGTATAACGCTCACATACTATATCAATAATCTTCTCGTGGTTTATATCCAAGTCTTTTATTTTATGAAGACGGTTTTCAAGTAACTCTTTTACTTTTTCGTCGCTAACAAATAGTAGTGAAAAAGTTTTTTTGTAGAGTTGAATATCGTTTAAACATCCTAGGAGAGCACGTGTATCTGTCTGGAAATTATCAGAGATAAATTGTATAGAAGTATCTGTTAGCTGTAAATTTGCTTCTCTCGATTTTTGCTTTAAAATACCTATTCTAACAGTTTCATCGGGAGATTGTATTTCAACTTGGCATCCTGTAATAAACCTGGAACGAAGTTTTTCGCTGATTGGCAATTCTGCAATAGGTCTATCTGCAGCGAGGATAATCTGTCTTTTTCGATCAAATAGGTAATTGAAAATTGTAAAAAATTCTTCCTGCGTCTTTTCTGCACTACTATTAAGGTTTTGAATATCATCTATAATCAAAGCATGATAAGATTGGTATTTCAATTTGAATGCATCCATTGCTTGCCGGCTTTGAACTACAAAAACAAATTCAGAAAGAAAATCTGAAATAGAAATATATTTAATCGGTTTATCGGGATTTGTTTTTGTTAAATAGTTACCGATAGCATGAAGCAAATAGGTCTTACCCACACTGACTTTTCCATGAATGTATACTGGATTTTGTTTACCGGGGTGCTCAATTGCATCCTTACATGCCATGTATGCCATCCTGTTACAATCCCCCAGAATAAATTTTTCCATTGTATAATCGGGGTTGAAAGGAAATAACTCTTCTTTAAATTTTGTATCAATAAAATTTGCAATCGGGATATCGTTCGAATCAATGTGAATTTGAATTTTAAACTTTGAACCGCCGATTTTTTCTACTGCATCAGCGATTACAGATTGGTATTTTTTTTCTACATGATTCTTTATTAAGCTTGAGGGTGCTTTGATAATCAAACTATCATCTTTGAGTTCAACAAAAGAAAGTTGAGAGATGAAAGGTTCAAAATACATTGCAGGAATTTGTCTTGAAACTTCATCTAAGATTTTAGGCCAGATTGATTCCAAATTTCCTCCTGTTAAATTGCTCATCACTGAAAAACAACATATTCAAAGTATCAAAATTCATAAACAGTAAAATCATTTTTTTAATAAAAAAGTGTACTCAAAAAAATAAAAATGCGTTGAGTATTAAGTATCTATCTGTCTTGGAAAAAAATTTTTTTTTGTCAGTGGTACACTTTAGAAAATGAAAATTAATATTTAATAATATGTTTTTGTAACCATATTAGTACATTAGAATATACTAATATATTAATATGACAATTTATTTTAATGAAAATTTTTATTTTTTAAAATAAATTAGATTCCTTAAAAAATAATTCAAGATTTACCAAGTGATTGCTTGGTTTTTTCATTCAAGTTTTCAGAAAATAAAGAATTCATTGGTATATGGACTAAATACTTGAACAAAAATAAATTAAAATTATTCTATTTTATATTGACACTGGAAAAATATTTTTTCAAACTTAATTTTATGGCAGACAAAAAATCCTTTGTTCGTATTTGGACATCTATTGATCCAACTGAAGTTAAAAAACATTTATTACTCATCGATGATCTTTACGGATCCTGCGCTAATTGCAAGCAACTTGGGTTGAACTATCTCAAAGACAAAGAATGCCCTGGATGTAAAACAGTTTTTAAATATGTTACGACGAATTTAAAAGGCATGGATGATGTTAAAAAAATTCTAAATCGAATACAGGAAATGAATTTAACACTCACCTTACTAGAAAAAGAAGATTATGTACATGCTACAGCAAAAGACGCTGCAAAAGATCTTTTTAAAGTTTAATGGATTTTACTACTTCTTATCGATCGAAGCATAAAATACGAATTGTAACTTCGACTTCTCTTTTCGATGGGCACGATGCAAGTATCAATGTGATGCGACGAATCTTGCAAGCGAGTGGAGCCGAGGTAATTCATCTGGGTCACAATCGGTCTGCAAAAGAAATTGTAGATTGTGCGATCCAAGAAGATGTGCAGGCAATCGCTATTACCTCCTACCAGGGAGGACATATAGAATTTTTCAAATATATTTTTGACTTATTAAATGAGCGAAACTCCAGTCATATTAGAGTATTTGGTGGCGGCGGTGGAACAATTCTACCTACAGAAATTTCCGAACTCCATGCATACGGAATTTGTAGAATTTATTCGCCTGATGATGGTCGTGCAATGGGTTTACAAGGAATGATTGACGATCTATTGGAGAAATCTGACTTTCCGAATGGGGCTTATGAGTCTAATGTAAATTATCCGCTGAATCGAGAAATACTATTAGCGAAAGCGGTTTCCATTCTTGATAACTCTGGAGAAATTCCTGTTGGTTTAAAAGAAAAATTGCTTTTGAAAGAAAATTCTAAAACTCCTGTCATTGGTTTGACTGGCACCGGTGGTTCTGGAAAATCTTCTCTCACAGATGAACTTGTTCGTCGTTTTCTAACTGACTTTCCAGATAAGCAAATCGGTATTATCTCCATTGACCCAAGTAAAAAGAAAACAGGCGGAGCACTGCTAGGTGATAGAATTCGTATGAATTCGATTGATCATCCAAATGTATTCATGCGTTCTCTTGCTACCAGGGAAGCTAATTTATCTGTTAATAAACATATTTTTGAAATTGTAAATCTTTTCCGTAATTCTTACTTTGATATAATTTTTATTGAAACGGCGGGCATTGGTCAATCAGACTCTATGATTACAGAAATTGCGGATATCAGCGTTTATGCGATGACACCTGAATTCGGCGCGGCGACTCAATTAGAAAAAATCGACATGCTTGATTTCGCAGATTTGGTTGTGATAAATAAATTTGATCGCTTTGGTGCCGAAGATGCTTTTCGCTCCGTTGCAAAACAATACCAGCGAAATCATAGACTTTTCGAATCTAAATTAGAATCTATGCCTGTATACGGAACAATTGCATCTCAATTCAACGACAATGGAATGAATCAGTTTTATTCCGCCTTACTAGCAACTATAGAGCAAAAATTAAATATACCAATGGAATCAAAAAGATTCCTCGATTTGAATTCAATTTTAAATAATAAAGGCTTTTCGCTTAGCATTGTTCCGCAACATAGAACTAGATATCTTTCAGAAATTGTTCGAGATATAGAGGATTACAAAGAGTTTACCCGTGAGCAGTCTGAAATTGCAAGTAAAATGTATCGATTGAAAGGAGCTGTTGAAATTTTATCGCCTGAAGTTCAGAGAAATTCTTTTCTGGTTGATATTTATTTTTATAAGCATTTTAATTTAAAAGAAAATCAATTTACTTCTTTTGGCGTCGGCGCACTATTAAAGCAATATCAATTTCTTGAATCAAAACTTCATCCTGAATCTAAATCAATTTTAGAAACTTGGGATAAAAAAATTTCCAGTTATAAAGCAGAAAATTTCTCTTATAAAGTAAGAGAGAGAGAAATTATTGTTAATAATTATACTAACTCACTTTCCGATTTAAAAATTCCTAAAATTTCGCTACCAAGATATAAAGATTGGGGTGATATTCTTCATTGGAATTTACAAGAAAATATTCCAGGAGAATTTCCATTTACCGCAGGGGTTTATCCATTTAAAAGAGCAGAAGAAGATCCAACTAGAATGTTTGCAGGGGAAGGTGGTCCTGAAAGAACAAATAAACGCTTTCATTATATAACTAAGGGGCAAAATACTATTCGCCTCTCTACTGCTTTTGATTCTGTAACGTTATATGGAGAAAATCCTGATAAGCGAATGGATATTTATGGAAAGATTGGAAATTCGGGTGTGTCTATTGCATCGCTTGATGATATAAAGAAACTCTATTCAGGTTTAGATTTATGCCAGCCTACTGCTTCTGTTTCCATGACCATCAATGGTCCGGCTCCTATGCTACTCGCTTTTTTTCTGAATGCAGTCATTGATCAACAATGTGAAATTTATATTCGTGAACAAGGTTTACTCGCAGAGGTTGAAGCTAAGATTGCAAATATATATTCTAATACTTCTTGGGTTAAACCTAGTTATGCGGGAAATTTACCCGCTCATCACAATGGACTTGGCTTACTTTTACTCGGTGTAACGGGTGATATGGTTTTGCCGCAAGAACTATACGAAAAAATAAAAGCGGAAGCTATTTCGAAGGTTCGCGGAACGGTTCAAGCTGATATTCTAAAAGAAGACCAGGCACAAAATACCTGTATCTTCTCAACTGAATTTGCTCTCAAGCTCATGGGGGATATTCAAGAATATTTTATTCATAATCGAGTTCAAAATTTTTATTCAGTTTCCATTTCTGGTTATCATATTGCGGAGGCAGGTGCTAATCCAATTACGCAATTAGCTCTCACTCTTTCAAATGGTTTTACGTACATTGAATATTATCTTTCGCGTGGAATGAAGATTGACGAGTTCGCGCCAAACCTATCTTTCTTTTTTTCCAATGGAATGGACCCTGAATACAGTGTAATGGGTCGAGTAGCTCGAAGAATTTGGGCGAAGGTAATTAAATACAAATACAAAGGTCAAGTCCGAAGCCAGTTATTAAAATACCATATTCAGACATCGGGTAGATCGCTACATGCACAGGAAATTGAATTCAATGATGTTCGCACAACTTTACAGGCATTAACCGCTATATATGATAATTGCAATTCACTTCATACGAATGCATTTGACGAAGCAATCACAACTCCGACAGAGGAATCCGTTCGGCGGGCAATGGCGATTCAACTCATTATCAATCGAGAAATGGGTCTTGCTAAAAATGAAAATCCATTCCAGGGAAGTTTTATCATTGAGGAGCTGACTGACCTTGTAGAAGAAAGAGTCATGCAGGAGTTTGTGCGCATTTCAGAGCGCGGCGGAGTGTTAGGCGCGATGGAGACAATGTATCAAAGAAATAAAATTCAGGATGAGTCACTTCATTATGAGCACTTAAAACATTCTGGTGAATTTCCAATCGTTGGTGTAAATACATTTCTAAATAGCAAAGGCTCTCCTACTATTATTCCAGAAGAAGTGATTCGCTCTACAAATGAAGAAAAAGATTTACAAATCGCTAATATTCAAAACCTGCATAAAATTCATTCAGACATTGCGGAAAATAAAATCAATCGGTTAAGACTTTCTGCTATAAAAAATGAAAATCTATTTTCCACTCTTATGGACGTTAGTCGCTATTTATCTCTGGGACAAATGACTCGTGCATTGTATGAAGTAGGTGGACAATACCGAAGAAACATGTAGCATGCAAACGTACGAATATAAACTTACTACTCGACATTCAGAATTAGATTCAAGTCTACATATTAACAATGCAAATTATCTTCGATACTTAGAAGAAGCACGAGTTTGCATGATGAGAGATCAAAATTTTCCAATGGAAGATGTGCATTTAGCGAATGTAGAAATGATTTTATACAAATATGTATGTTTATATAAGCAACAAGTCCGCTACCCCGAAAAGCTAATTGTCAAAAGTAAGCAGATACAGACAAAGAAAATACGCGGTATTTTGAGGCAGGAAATATATAGAGAAAATGAGACGCTGTGTTTTGAAGCAGATGCATATTGGGCATATCATACCAAAGAAAAGTCTTCAATGGAAGCAACTTTGGAATTTACTAAGAAGTTTGGACAAAACTCTAGCAAAGATATTTCGCCTTTACAGCATGATGATTCTTTTAGGACTAATGAAGAGTTTCCTCATAATTCAATTGCAATAGAAGTAAGACCTTATGAATTGGATTCTTTTCAGCATGTAAATAATGCGATTTATGCAAATTATTTTGAAATTGGAAGATGGAATTTTAGGCGCAGTCTTTTTCCTAAATTAGATTTCTTTAAAAAAATGGGTTTAACCTTTGTATTGTATAAAACGGTCATTCAATTTTTAAAGCCATCTTTTCTCTTTGAAAGTTTATTAGTGAAGACCTGGCTTATTGAACTAACGCCTTTGAGAATCATATACTGGCAAGAGCTTTGTAATAGGACTGGGGTAATACACGCAAGTTGCCGCTCGGAAGGTTGTGTAATTAATAAAAAAGGTTTGCCTACGAAATTATCACCAGAAATTCTACTGGTTTATAAGAGTATGCTCGTCGAATAATTCCTCTTTCATCGTATGTTACGGTATATGTTAAAAAGTCTCAAGTTGAAGATTTTTATTGTCGAAATAGAAAACATAGTTGGTCAAAGTATCAGCAGTATATATATTTTTAAAATAAGGTGAATTAAAGAATGAAACTTTCGCTAGCAAAAATCAATTCTGAAAGAACTAAGCTACTTTCTGCTAAGACTCCAGAGCAGTACATTACTCTTTCGATTAACAGTAAATTGCCTCCTGGAAAAAAAGCTACCATCACTTCAGAGTGGTTGGCTAAGACCAATTTTACTTATGAAGATATTTCTCATGCAAGGAATAGAGATCCCTATTGGAGAAAGAAGAAGTCTTTAGGAAGTAAGCAGAGAAACCTAAAGCGTATCAATCAGTTTAATTTTAAGAAGCCGGGTGCTACCGCTAAGAAAACTTGGTCAATAGAAGAGATGGAAGAGGTATTTGATTTAGATAAAAAGCTTGTTGATAGGGATCTTGCAAAAAAATTCAAGACTTCTTTGCCTGCGATTAATCATATTAGAAGAAAATTTAAAATGGTTAAAGAAATTTTTGAGATTAAAAAACAAAAAATTAATAAGTCGAAAGTGGTCGCCTATTCTATGAAAAGTGAAAAGCTATTACGAGAAGAATTAGTTTCTATTAGTAAATAATACTATTTTAAATCAATTATCCTGTTGAATTTTTCCCATTTTTTTACAGGATTCATCTTTGCTAATACCTCCAGATTTAATTTCTTCACAGGAAAGTTTTTGAATCTGGGAGTAACAATCTCTGGTCACTTGTTTAATAAGTACTGGATCATTACCCTTTAATAAGTATACTCTACTCTTTTTGTTTTTTTCTGCGCATTTTTCCGGCTTCATCTCTGATTTAGCATAATTTTGTAAGCTTATTTTAATTTTTGAAAACTCTTGTTCTGCGCATGATTCTAATTTTAGGCAAATACCATTAGCAATTTCCATAGATTCTTTTCTCCATTCTGGATCATTGAACTCCGGTTCCTTTACTTTTTTACATTGGCTAATGGCAAAAAAAGAAATTAATAATGTGATAAAAATTTTTTTCATTCGAATTCCTGCTATCGTTTACGTATCATAATTTCGATTCTTTCCTGGTTCGCAGCTTCCTCAGGAGTTTCTGCTGATGCATTTTTTCTGAAACCAGAAAGTCCCTGAACAGCAATTCTAGATTCAGGAATCCCATATTTCTCACTTAAAAATTTTGCCATAACAGAAGCCCGATAAGAATTATAAGCCCAGTTATTCAAATCTTTTTTATTTTCAATTGTTTCTAAATATGGAATTTGAACTCGAAGTATAATTTCAATATTTAAGTCTTTGGTTACTTCCGCAAGCTTGGAAAATAACTCGTCTGACTCCTTCGACAACTTAATATTACCCTCTCCTAATGATGAAGCTGGGAGAGTAAGCGTTAACTCTTCATTATTCTGTAAATCAATGATTACTTTATCAGAGATTAATAAGCGTTTAACGCTACTTTGAAATCTTTCCCAGAGTCTATATATTTGGGATTTTGGAACTAAATCTTTGTCCTTGATGATTCCGGAAGAGCCATCAAGCACAAGTGAATCGCCGCCTTCATCAAGACCGAATCCACCTCTAATAATAGAAGATACTGACTTTAATTTACCTGCATCGACCGTTGATATAGAATACATTACGATGAAGAGTCCTAATAACAATGTGATCATATCGGCATATGTTAAAAGCCATCGATCACTAGTATCCTTCTCTTCGGAGTGTTTGTTAAATTTTCTTCGTTTTACTTTTTGTGGCGATTCATTACGTATCATATTATCTTCCAAAGTTTGGGAAACAGGCTTTTAAAAATTCATGCTCTTTTCTATCAACATCTGCAAAGAAGGATTCAAACAAATCGTGATTAACCGGCAGGCAAGCGTGATAACCTTCTTCAATGGTTGCAAACAAAGGATGAATTCCTAAAATTTTTGCCATGAAGCGAGCTGGCTTCATGATTACTGCATTAATTGGTCTATGCGCTAGTTCGTAAAATTGTCTGAGATTTAAAAGAACAATTTCCAATTGCTTGAATCTTTCTTCTGCATGATCAAGCTCTATAAAATATTTATTATATTCTTCTTGTGTTAAATCCGTTCCTTCTTGCCATTTTTTTTCCAGTATTAAGTAAGCCATTTGTGTATCGAGTTTGTCTGTGAGATTATTTAGATCAATTAATCTTTCCATACTATCTCTAGTTTGATCTTTAATCATACTTTTTATTTTGTCAAATGAGCTAATAGCTAATTCAACCCATTCTGCCTTTGCGTCCAGATTATAAATTTTGTCGAAGAAATAGTTTACCATTTGAATAGTGTCAGGCCTTTCAAAATAATTTTGATAAGTAATTTTAAAACGAGTTACTTGTGCCTTAACAACTTGCCTTTTGGCGGCGAATATCTCCTCTTTACTATAATGGATCATGGATGATAGTTCAGTATACATTGAAAGGATAAGAATTTGTAAACTTTTTTTTATTAATTTGAAAATGCTATTAGTTTGGGAATAACTTTTCTCGGCTTACATAGTCTGCAACTTTATCTATCATAAATTCTAAAATTTCGCCTGATTTTTTTTCTGGGTAAACGCTCAGGCTTCCTTCTCGCAGAAAGGGGTAATAGAGGATATCTGAGTTTGTCCGCATCTTCTTCATTTTTTTTAAGTAGTCTGCATTGATTCTAAATGTCCCTATGCTTATATCCCAGATTTTTTCCGCTTGAATCATCGAAAAAGTTTTATCAATAAACTCTTTATAAATTTGCTTCCAGTTCTTAACATGTAGAATTGGATCAAAGCAAATCCGAACTTTCCAACCATCAATTAGAGCTGTTTGAATATCGTTTAGCCTTCGATCTAGAGTCGGGGTTTTACTTTCGTATTTTTTAATAATTTCATCAGGTGAGATAGTCCAAGCCAATATAACATTTTGAGTTGGCTGTAAATTGCGAATCATTTTATATTGATTGCTTTTCGTTCTAATTTCTAAAAGTAAATTTGAATGTGTTCTTGCAAACTCAATCCACAAACTAGTATATGGAACCAAATCTTCAAAAGCAAGTAAGTCTGTTTCATAAGATATACAGAGGTAAATAGGAATATCCGCTAATAGCTTTTCGGTTTCTCTAAAAAAATCTTCTATGTTAACAAAAATTACAATATTCCCTGAATTAAACATTCCCTGTAGATAACAGTATTCGCAATTATATACACAATTTAAGATCATTGTGTTATAATAAAATTTTTCATATCCATAATTATTTACAACTTTGGATCCAGCATAGTAATAATTTTCTTTCTTTACAGCAAGAATCAATTTCATTGATTCTTTTTGTTCTTGAAAATTTTGATTGGGACGATTAAAGATATGCTTATAATTTTTAATTTCGATTTTAGTTGCGTTTGTATTTTTATTAAGAAGCTTTGCAGTTAGCGGATAATTATGAGCTCCCTCTTCAATGTAGATATGATTAAATTTTCTCAAGGCAAATCATTGTAGAAAGTTGACTGCATAGCGGAAGTAGTTAGTTTTACATCGAAGTGGTCGTATTGACCTAAGTCTCGTGTTTGTTTCAATGTATTGCCGCTCAGGGATGCACTTGAGGAAGGAACTATGCAATCAGAGGGAGAAAAGTTACTACCAAGAACTGGGCAGCTTAGATAAACGCCTGGGCTTGATGCTCCAGAGCCGCCTGAACTTTGGGTAGATAGAACAGATCCATAATATGCGTAAAACAAATCATCCCTATCAGTTTTTTGATTAATTGTGGTTAACTTACTATTTGACGCACCAGAAATTTTTCCATCAAAATTATCCCAGGCTAAATCTCGCCCACCATTGGTGCTGGTAAGAAAGTTTGCTATGTTACCTAACGTTCCCTTCTCTGCCTGAAACTGTGAACTAGCCCATGGCGATCCATGAAAGGGAGACCCAGTTGAAATGATTCGACTTAAATAAGCAGGTCTTGAGCCTTCGTATGCTGCAAAACGACTAACTAACCCACCCATTGAATGCGCGAGAATTACGACTGTCCCAGTTTCCTTGGAGAATAACGCATCCATCCTTGCCCGAAATCTTTTTCCATTTGCATCAATGCTGTTGGATGTAAGATAATCGAAACCATAAATATCGTACTGCTTTGTCACTACTATTGAATCGAATGTTGATGTCTTAATAAAGTCAGCCCAGCTATCAGTTATGATTCTAGTTTTTTGCTGAGAAGTAGAAAAACTTGTAGTGTCTCTATCAGTATAATCCCATCCATGAACGAGGACTAGTTTCTTTTTGCCCAAATTAACATTAGTAGAAGTTGCTTCCGTTACCAAATCTAGATTTAGATTATTACCAGATTTTAAAGTAGGGTTGATGTAAAAAATTTTCGCCGTTAACTCACCATTATCCGGTGATTTTACTGATAATAAATATTGGAGTATATAAATTTGAATGGTCTTTTGATTTTTTTCTTTCTTTGATGAATTAGTACAAGATAAAATCAATAAACCTATAAAGAAAAAAATTAAAGAACTCTTCTTAAAGAAATTCATACATTGCTTGAAAAATCATTTAAAGGATTTAACTGCTTCTTCTTCGCTATCGAAAATTTCTAGATGTGTATCCATTCCTGTCATTTTGAAAACTTTTGCGACAGAACCTACAATGTTTACGATTTTTAAACTACCTTGGTATTTTTTTAGACGATACATCCCAGTAACTAAAGTTCCAATCCCAGAAGAATCCATAAATGGAACTTTTAAAAGATTAAGAATAATCTGGTATTTCCCTTGTTTGATTTTTTCATCTATCATATCTTTTATTTCTTTTGTGTTGTATAAATCGACTTCGCCGATTACATCAATTATTTGGATAGAATTATTTTCTCTTTCAATCATTTCCATAGAATTACCGATTAAAAATTTCCTCTTGCTTAATGACCCATTTTTTAGTAAGACTAATTTGTTGTTTCTTAGAGTCGCTTAAATAAAATCAGATTTAATATCTTCTAGCAACTACTAAATTTATCAATTACTTTTACTAGCTATTTTACTTATTCAAGAGAATACCATTATTCTCTTGAATAAGTAACAATTTACGCTTCGCGATTTTTCGATTAGCTATTTCTAAGCTAAAAGGACTTCTTAAAATACACAGAGCAATTTCTCTTGGCGTTTGGTATAAGTAACTAATAGGGTAGTCATATTTCAAGAAAAATATATAAGTTAGGAACAAAAAAAAGCCCTCCAAAATTCTGGAGGGCTTTTTACCTACAATATCCCCTAAATAGCGCTAGTTCCTCTTTCTCCATTTCGGATTCTAATTACTTCTTCTATTGGCATAATGAAAATCTTCCCATCGCCTATCTTCCCCTCGCCTGTTTTCGCAGATTTTAGGATAGCATCAACGGTCGGCTTTACAAACTCATCATTGACTGCGATTTCTAGTCTGACTTTTCTTAGTAAATTTACTTGGTATTCGTGACCTCTAAATACCTCTGTTTTGCCTTTTTGTTGTCCATAGCCTTGTACATCGCTGACAGTGAGCCGATAAATTTCATTTTTTGTTAGCTCTGCCTTTACTTCTTCTAGCTTATGCGGTTGAATAATTGCTACAATTAGTTTCATTTACATTATCTCCTTATATTCCGTATCCATTTTCGCCATGAATCTCTTGGTCAAGACCGTTTATTTCTTTTTCTTCTTCAATTCTGAATCCAATCGATTTTTCTATCAGGAAAGCTAGAATATAAGATACGATGAATGAATAAGCTCCAGTTGCTACTACGCTGACTACTTGAACTTGAATTTGATGACCGCGTGTTACTCCCTCCGCTAAGCTTAGGGCAAAAACACCCGTTAAAATGGCACCAAAGGCACCACCTACTCCATGTATACCAAATGCATCTAGTGTATCATCATACCCCAATTTTCCTTTTAAGAGAATTGCTCCATAACATATGGGCGATATCAAAATGCCCATAATGATTGCACTTACTGGACTTACAAATCCAGCTGCAGGAGTAATTACGACTAAACCTGCTACAATCCCAGATGCAGCACCAAGTGCAGTTGCTTTTTTAGTATGAATCCATTCAATTGCTAACCAAGTTGCACCAGCCGCAGCAGGAGCTATTAGAGTAACTACGAAAGCACGAGCAGCAAGTCCGTCTATTTTAAGACCAGAGCCTGCGTTAAAACCAAACCAACCAAACCATAACAATCCAGAGCCTAATAATGTATATGTCATATTGTTTGGATGTGTGAGAGTGGAAGACTCACCCTTACGCTTTCCTATTACTAAGGCAGCAGCGAGACCTGCAATACCAGAAATAAGATGGACTACAGTTCCACCAGCAAAATCAAGTGCACCATCTTTGAATAACCAACCATCAGCAGCCCATACCCAATGTGCGACTGGATCGTAGACAAGAGTTGCCCAAAGCAAGATAAATACTACGTAGCCGGAGAGCTTAATTCTTTCAGCGATAGCGCCAGATATTAGAGCAGGCGTAATTAATGCGAACATACCTTGGAATAAGAAATGCACGTATTTGGGAATCGTTCCTTCTAAAGTATCAAGGTCAATTCCATTCAGGAATGCCAAGCTAAAGTCGCCGTAATATGGGTTCGATCCGGAAAACGCAAAGCTATAACCAAAGATAGTCCATTGTAGAGTCAAAACAATGATAGCAATGAAGCTATGCATCATTGTGGAAAGGACATTCTTGGACTTAACTATACCACCATAAAATAATGCCAAGCCTGGAATCATGAAAAAAACCAACGCGGAAGACACAATTAACCAAACCGTATCGGCTTTATCAAGTGTCGGTGCTGCCGGAGCTGGTGCCGGTGTAGTTGCATCTTGACCGTTTAGCAGGGTTGGTATAACAATCGCCATGATAAACAGGACTAGATATTTGAATTTACTTATTTTTAACATCAAAGTGCCCCCATTTGCTGTTAGAAATACACTGCCTAGATTTTTTCCAAAAGCACTAAAGGATTTTTAGAAAGTGTAAATCTTACTTTTAAATTATTTTTCTTATAAGAATGCAAAAACTATGCCTAATTAAGGTTAAATAAGTTTTTAAAAATAAAAAATTCTTATTTGAAAAGCATGATTTTCTCACAGAGTGCACGGAGAACACAGAGAAAAGATAAAATCAATACTCTCCGTGAACTCTGTGCTCTGTGTGAGAGACATTTTCTTTGGTTTTACACAATCCCAGTGTGTACATTCTGCCTAATCTTTCGACAAAATTTATTTCTAAAAAAGAGCAGTGACTAGTTTAATTTTTTTAATGTCTCTCGAAGCCATTTCGCAGATTCTACCTTAGTTCCATTTGGTAATTTGACATAATAAAGATTACCCGTTAAATAAGATTTCGTAGCAATCTGATCTATAAAATCGTTAACGGTTTTAATTTTGTTACCAGCATAATCTAATTTTTTTTGCATATGCTCACGGGCTTCTTTACCTGTAAATTCTTCTCCATTTCGGATGAATTTTAAGTTTGCCTCTGGCTTATCAAGTTCATTTAACAGAAATTTAATTTTATCAGTTTCTGTTAGAATATGCTTGGATTGACCAAGCAGGATTCCAAAAGAAATTAAAAAAAATCCAAAAATTAAAAATAGTCTCATATAAAACTCCTTAAATACAGTTTCCTTTTTCTGATTCAATCCACTTGCGGATAATTTCAATACCTTCTTTATGAACAATGCTTCTACCTAACTCAGGCATCATTATATCGGGTTCGTTTGAAATCATTCTATATAGAAGTATAGACTCATTTGGTCTGCCAGGCATAATATCATATAATAAATCTCCAGAGCCTTTTCCTGATGCAACCGGTGTTTTACAAAATCCGATTTTTTTCCGATCTGTCTCTGCATAATTTAGCATAAGACCTGATGTATTTGCAGGTCCATTTGGATTATGACAATGTCCACAGTTTACATCTAAGTATCCTCTTGCCCGGGATGAAATATCGGAAGAAGTAAGATTAGGAAATACTCTTAATTCTTCAATGCTGTCTGGTAATCCTGATAGATAGCCAATCTTTTTCCATTTGATTAATTGATTTTCAACGCCATCATTATAATTGTATGGTATGTTTAAGTTTCTTGCCTTAGGTCCGATGGGTTGAATTTGTTTTTGATTTTCATGACAACCTTTGCATTGATTCGTATTGGGGATAATATAGTTTAGCTTATGACTTGCTCCCTCAGAGTCCTTATAGATTAAATTCTGTTTGCCGCCTGTAATTTCCAATCTAGCTTCTTGTAAATCTTTATCCCAAATATAAGGAAGCGCAACCCAACCATTGGAGGTATTAATAAGTAGTCTAGTCTCAATTAATTTATTGGGGACTGATGAGTCTCCTAAGCTTGCGCCTTGAAAGTAAAATGTTTTTGAAATAATCGTTCCGAGAGGAAAAACAAAAGTTTCCTCTTCTTTATATTCAGCACTTTTTCCCTGAGGCATCCAAATAAATCTGCTCTTACTCGCATAGTCAGTAAATAAAGGCATATTTAATTCATAGGGAATTACACCTTGGTTTGGTTTTAAATGGGAAAGCTTTCCAATATATAAATTCCAATCGGAGAGCTTCTCTGGAAATGGCTCTTCCATTGTTAAGTTTACTGAATTCGATTTCTTACATTGGAAAACTAGGAAGAGAAAAAAGAAGATCAGAATTCGAATATGTGCAGAATTCCGTTTACTAGATTCTCGAATTAAGAAAGAATTCATTTCCTACTTTACTCCTGCAATTGTAACAGGACTTAGCCTTGGATGAGAACAGGTATATTTTTTTATATCTCTATCGATATTTTTAAATGTATGCTCTGCATCTATATTTGCAAAATCAATATCGCCGTTATTCTCAAGACAAATTCTTAAGTTATCAGGCAAACTACCATTTACCGCTTTTTTCGCATCAACGATTCCGTCATATAAAATGTCCGGAAAAGGCTTTCCTAATTTTAAAGAAAGAATTTTTACAATGAGTCCTCTTGGATTTTCGCCACCGTCAGAAATTTTATTATCATGAACATAAATTGTTTCTGGGTAAGGATCATACTTTGGGTCATTGATTGGTTTGTCTGTAATAAAATAACTTACTATACCAATGTTCAGAGTGTTATGATTCTTGATTGTATTTTCAAAAATTTCTATATTATCATTTGCTAATACAAGCATTCCTGTTCCAGGAGGAACGACTCCTACTATATTTCCTTTAGGTGCAAAGTTATCTGTGTTATTATTAAATACTTCGTTTTTAAATACTCTTGTGTTCTTTCCACCTTGCACAGGAAGATCGGGTAAGTCAAACACTAATATGCCGCCGGTATTATTAGTTGCAATATTTTCATATACATCAGCGAATGTTGAATTTTCAATTTCAATTCCGGCAACATTAAATTCAGCTTTATTTCTTCGAACTATAATGTTAGTGGATTGTCCAACATAAATCCCGGAATCAGATGCACCAATAGCAATAGAATCTTCAATCAGAACGTTTTTACATTGAACCGGATAAATACCGTAAGCCCCATTTTTTTCATTTGGTCCGCCTGTCCAGGCAGTTCTTACTCTACGAATGGTAACACCATCGGCACCTTTTATTTTTAAAGCATCGCCTATCGTATCTTCGATGCTTAAATCTTCAATTATAAATCCATTAGCAGTAACAAGTAAACCTTCAGCTCCAGAAGTTTGACCTTTAAAAGAAAGAATCGTTTTATCTATTCCCTTGCCTTTGATTTTCACATTGTTTACGCTAAGAGAAAGACTTGCGTCTAATTGAAATTTGCCTTCAGGAAGTTCAATTGTGGAATCAGGCTTTGCTTTTAAAAGCGCTTCCATTGTTTTCTTTTGAAAATCAGAGTTGGCAATAATAACTTCTTTTTTTTTGCAAGAAGTGAAGTTAGTAACTACGATAATTAAAAGGAGGAAAATTTTATTTGTCATATGTATTCCTTTGAGAGGATAATTTTAATTTGCATGTCACCCTGAGCCTGTCGAAGGGTAGTCTACTTAAAATTGTGATGGATTCGACACATTCGACAGGCTTAGTGCGGAGCAGCTCACCATGACAATTTTATGAAATCATTCTTAACTTGAACGCGTAATATTCAGAAATGGATATTACGCGTTATCCGCTTTTAAGAAAATTATTACTATTTTAACTTGTTTAAAACTTTTTGGTAAAACTTTAGTCCTGAATTTTTACTGATAAACTTTTGTAGTTGTTTTACATAAATATGGTCTTCGTCAATGCCTTTGATATTTTCCATGTATTGATTTGCTTTGTCTGATTCTGCTCTTAATGCAAAATATTTTCCAACCGCAAAGTTAAATGCAATTACTTCCTGGATATGAAAAGTTGCTTTCTCTGGGTATAGAAGTCGAAAGTCGTATTTGTCGCGAAGGAGCTCTGGAATTTTATCTAATTCTTTTGCTTCGAGGTAAAGCTCAATTTGACTCACTTTGCCAAAAATAAAATCAGGGAATTTCTTTGCAGTAGTTCGAGCGATTTCATTCGCTTTTTCAATCTCTTCTTCTTCACGGTAAGCCATTTCTAAATAATTATAAAAAATTGAAATATCAGAATATTCTTCAATCATCTCATTTAATTTTGCGATTTGAGCTTTGGGACTTTTTTGAACTGAATAATAAAAATCACAAATTTCATCTCGTAAATCGGATGTAATTTTACGACGGGTGTTTAAGGAATCCCAATTAATGCTAAAGGATGATGTCGGTATTGCTGGGACTTGTCTATCTTGTTCTTGTGGAATTGCTGCTACTTCTTCTTCTTGCTCTTGTTCAAAACTTGTGCCTGAACCTTTTTTTCTTCTACTGGACTTTCTCATAAATTCATAAACTTAGGAAAAGTCAAATTATACAAGTGTTTTTTGAGTTCTGTGTTTTGGAAAACGATTAAAGAATACCACGGATGAACAGGCGAAGGCGTTGGTCGCTAATATTTGGAGCGAAGGGGGGACTTAACACCGATATGGAAATTAAGATATTTGAAATTAATTAAGGAGAGTTGATTTATGCTAGGAGCGATTTGTGGGGATGTGATTGGTTCGGTTTATGAAGGTCATAATGTGAAATCCAAACAATTTCCATTGTTTTCCAAAAAGACTCGATTTACGGATGATACTGTTTTGACGGTAGCTGTAGCTGATGCTATTATAAATAAGAAATATTTTGGGGCTACAATTCATCGCTATAGCAATCAATATCCGAAAGCAGGATTTGGTGGAAAGTTTAGAGATTGGATGAAATCGAAACATCCAAAGCCTTATGGAAGTTACGGAAATGGCTCTGCTATGCGAGTCAGTCCAGTTGGTTATGCATTTGATACTATTCCTGCGGTAATGAGACTTGCCGAAAAAACTTCAAGTATTTCCCATAATCATCCTGACGCAATTCAAGGAGCACAGGCAATTGCAGTATCTATTTTTTTAGCGCGTAATGGCAAATCGAAGCCAGAAATAAAATCCTACATTGAAACAGAATTTGGTTATGATTTAAACCGGACGATAGATTCTATTCGACAAACTTATAAATTTGATGTTAGTGCAAAAGGCTCAGTGCCAGAAGCAATCATTGCATTTCTTGAATCGACAGATTACGAAGACGCGATTCGAACTGCGATTTCCATTGGTGGTGATTCTGATACGATCGCTTGTATGTGTGGAGGAATTTCTGAAGCTTATTACAAGACGATTCCTGCCGATATAGTAGATAAGGTAAAACAATTGCTGCCGCCAAACTTTTTAATAATTATTGATGAATTTTACCAAAAGGTTGTAAAATGAATTTTGGGAAAATTTTTATTTTCTTATCGGGACTTTCTCTTGGATATTTTTTGACAAATCTCAAGGGAACGGTGATGAACGATTACCTATATTTATTCGTTGGAATCGTGGGCGGATACTTCCTATTTAACTTCATTCCGTATTATTTTACGGCGGAAGAGCCACCAAAGCCAACGCTAATTGATGCGGCAACTACGATGAGCGGAGAGCCGCCGAAAGAAATCACAGTGAAAAAAGTATTCAAGGCAAGTATCTTCGGTGATCCGCTTACACCGGACGAAGTTATTTTTGATAAGAAAGGAATTACATTCAACGTAAAAAATTTTTTCGGAAACACAGAGACTTTCGTTTTATATAGTGATGTGTCCGGAGTAGAAATAGTAGAAGGAATTATTCTTTCTACTATTAAAATAAAACCTAAGACTAGAAACACTGATATCAAGATTGATAACTTTGCTAAGGCAGACGCAAAGGTAATTAAGAAATTGATACTTGAAAAATTGTAGAGTAAGTAGGATGTCACCCCCGAGTTTTTTTATCGGGGGTCTAAACATCGAGAGATTCCCGATTAAAGATTTCGGGAATGACTGCCTTTAAACGACTTTAGTTCGTCTCTCTATCTTATGTTTCTGCGGTTGCAGAGTAATGTCAGTAACCGCTAGATTATTTTTTTGATTTAGAATCATTTCGACAGCATCTGCGATTGCTTCGGGATCGAGATAAGAATCCGGATCAGAATTTTCTTTAATACTTAAATCATTATAAAAATTTGTTCTTGTTACGTCGGGATGAATATTACAAATCTTTACGCCAGTCTTTCTCACTTCATCGAAGAGCGATTCTCCGAATTGAGTTAAACCAGCCTTAGCCGCAGAATAGGCAGAAGCTAAAGGAGAAGATTTCTTTGCTGTGACGGAAGATATGTTTATAATCGTTCCCTGGTTTGCTTTGATTTGTCTTAGTAAAAGTCTTGTAATTAAAATGGGAGCTGTGAGGTTTACTTGAATTATCTCCTCAAGCTTTTTGTAATCCAGCTCTTCGTGAAGTCCTATTAATCCGAAGCCTGCATTATTAATCAATAAATATATGCTTTTATCGCTACTCTGAATTTCGTCTATCTTGCGTTTAATAATTTTTGCATCATGTAAATCACATTCTATAAATTGAAAATTAGGATTATCTATTAGCCGCTCTGGTTTGGTTCTGGATAATCCGTATACTTTGTAATTTAAACTTAAAATTTTTTCTGCAACGGCAAATCCAATTCCTGAACTAGTTCCTGTGATGATGGCTGATTTCATTGTAATAGTTTGTTTTAGCGTATGCGTTATAGTCAACATTTCATTTGTTATTTCAAAAAAATTCTCCCATCCCTATTACTCTCAAAAAGAATAGCTGTATCGGGGTTTTCAACTTGACGTGAGAAAAAAATAGTTGAATCTAAGAAAATGAAAAAAATATTAATTGTATTTTGTATTCTTATAATAACTTTCCCTACTTGTTATACAGATGACAATGGCGATAGTGAATTTGATTTAGATGGAAGTAAAAAAAAGAGGTAAGAGACATAGAGATCGTGACAATAGCTTGTGTGAGCTGGCAGTTGTAGCAGCAAGAAGTCAAGCCAATTGTATTGATTCTTCAACGCATGTTCGTGACAGCATTTGTGATTCTTGGATTACCTTTATGACTGCTGGTGGCTGTAGGGCGAACGCATTTAAACTCCTATGATTTTACTGCGGTAATCATCGTTCCAACCAGCGGCATGTCTTTTGGCTTTAACACCGAGTTTAATAGATT
>JANYCR010000127.1 GCA_025360185.1 Leptospiraceae bacterium
CGCACCTTCCATTGTAAATTTCCCACGCCTTATTTCTTCTACTACTTTTTTCTGAAATGCTTCACTATATCGAATATATGTCGGACTTACTTTTTCCATCTAGTCACTCCTATATATTGTCAACTATTTTAGTATAGGACAATTGTTTTTACTAACTCTTCATTAGCCGCACTAAAAAAAAGTTTAAGAAATTTTCTTTTCTCTAACCAACGCATGTCATCCAGATAATGGTTTATTGGCGCTGCAACAAATTTTGCAAGTAAAAGTGTAAGGCAAGAAGCTACAATGAAAATTAAAACTAAATCCCACTTAAAACCATATTTTGGTCTGAGCAATATTAATGTTACTGTAGAGAATGGTATTGTTATTACTAGGTATAGGAAATCATAATCTTCCATGTAAATTTATGAATTTTTATTCAGCCTATAAAATTAAAGTCATCCCTATCATACAAATCAAAGTTAAGACAACTACTACGCAAAAATTTCCTTTAACGATACTCGTGAATCAAATACAGGAATTTCATCTGCTAAAGAAAATATTTTTTTCTCTGAATAAGAATCTGATTTTGGGTTGGTATAGACTTCTACGCATTTGCCGCTGACGTCTACAATCAAGTATTCGTCTACGAGTCCTTTTGCGTAAGTTTTTCCTTTTTCCCTGTCATACAAAAGAGAGCTAATTGCAATTTCGATAACAAGTCTTGCAGTAGTAGGCTTTGCATTTCGATAATCTTGAATTTTTCCTTTGATGACGGAAATGTCTGGTTCTAATTCCGACTCCGAAAAAAGAATTCCTTTCTCGGCGCGAATAAAAAAATCTCTCGGTAAAATCTTTTGAATCGCTTCAAAGAATACTTGCGAATAAAAATCATGATCATTACTTTTCGTCATCTTATCTATGATAACTCCTTCTAATAATTCTGTCTTCTCATAATGAAATGGATTTTCTCGACACAGAAGTGCGTAGTCATCAACTGTGATTTTCGTGAGTTGAATATTGGAAATTTCTAACAAGCCTGCACTCATACTTCTAAACTAGTCTAAGAGTTTTCTATTTCAAGTCTTTTTTAAAATACTTTTTCCTAATTGCCCGCACACCCACTTTTAAAAATAAGTAAAGCATGAAGAAAATAGTATTCTTATGTTCAGGCAGAGGCTCGAACTTTAGAGCGGTGGTTGAACATATTCGTGCAAGAAAATTCGATGTAGAAATCGCGGGACTCATTTCTGATAAAACCGATGCCGGCGCACTTGAACTGGCGAAAAGTTTTGGAGTTCCTACATTTACAATTCCATTCGAAAAATACAGGCAAGAAAAAGAGAAATTTCACCTGGAAATGGAAAAACTTCTAGTCGAGCTTGCGCCTCACCTCATAGTCACGGCTGGCTATATGAGAATTTTACCAACTGCTATTATCAACCGTTTTGTGAATCGAATGATTAATATCCACCCTTCGCTACTCCCTTCCTTCAAAGGCTTAAAAGCAATCGAGCAAGCAATTGACTATGGAGTTCGCTATACAGGTTGCACGACACATTTTGTAGAAGAAGGAATGGATTCGGGTGCAATAATTTTGCAATCAATTGTCGAAATCTTGCCGAATAGTACGGTAAGTGATTTGACTGCAAAGATACATGCAGAAGAGCATAAGATATTGCCATTGTCGGTGGAATATTTCTTAACCGATAGAATTGAAGTGAGTGGCAGAAAAGTAATAATAAGAGAGTAATCATGATTAAGATCCAAAGAGCACTCCTTTCTGTGAGTGATAAAACAGGGCTAGTAGAATTTGCTAAATTTTTAAATTCCAGAGGTGTAGAAATTTTATCTACCGGTGGAACCCTTGCGACTCTAACCCAAAATGGAATCAAAGCAATTCCAGTAGACGAATATACAGGCTCACCTGAAATTCTATCCGGTCGAGTAAAAACCCTTCACCCCAAGATTCATGGGGGGCTTCTGGGTAATCCTGATATGCCGGGACACAAAGAAGATCTGGCTAATAACAATATACCGTCGATTGATTTAGTAATCGTAAACCTTTATCCATTTGTAGAAACAATTAAAAAACCAAATGTAAGTTTAGAAGAAGCAATTGAGAATATCGACATAGGTGGACCTTCTATGCTTAGAAGCGGATCCAAGAATTATAAACATACAGTTGTTGTAACGGAAATTTCTGATTATGCGCTCGTTCAATCGGAAATGGAAAATAATAATGGCTTTGTTCCCGTTAAAACCTCCTACTCTCTTGCCATCAAGGCTTTTTCTGTAACGGCCATGTATGATTCTAGTATTTCTAATTACCTCGTCGGGCTTACAGGAGAAAAGTTTCCAGATAAGATTACCTTTGCGTTTAAGAAAAAACAAAACCTGCGTTATGGCGAAAACCCTCATCAAAAAGCAGCCTTCTATGAACCGGTGTACGCAAAAAATGAATTTTCCGCTTTGCAGGGAAAGGAATTGTCATTTAACAATATGTTAGACTTTGATGCCGCGTTTCATGTAGCTGCCCTTCTTCCTAAGAACACAGTCTCTATTATCAAGCATCTAAATCCGTGCGGGATTGCTTATGCTGATACTCCGCTTGAATCTTTTAAACTTGCCGTAAGAACAGATCCTATTTCTGCTTTCGGCGGTGTCATTGGTGTCAGTGGAGAGGTTAATGAAGATTTGGCGAAAAAAATTACCGAGAACTTCGTTGAAGGAGTGATTGCGCAAAAATTTACCTCCGAGGCAAGAGAAGTATTTTCAAAGAAAGCTAATATACGACTAATTGAAATTGAAAGTTTTAAAGAGGCTTTAGGCGAAGTGGATTTACGTCCGGTTCATCACGGCATCTTAATTCAAGACAGAGACTACGAGATAATTACCGCTAAAGACTTAAAAGTAGTAACCAAAAAGCAACCTACAGAAGAAGATTTAAAAGGTTTGCTCTTTGCCTGGAACGTAGTTAAATTTATTAAATCCAACGCAATTGTTTACACAGACTTACATTCTACACTCGGAATTGGGGCAGGACAAATGTCTAGAGTGGATTCCGTGCAACTAGGAGCAGCTAAAGCGGCTAAATCTGATTTGTCTCTTGTAGGCTCTTATGTAGGAAGTGACGCATTTTTTCCGTTCCGAGATGGAATTGATTCAATAGCAAAAGTGGGCGCTCGTGCAATTATCCAACCGGGCGGAAGTATTCGCGATGAAGAAGTTATCAAGGCTGCGGATGAACATGGACTGATTATGGTATTTACCGGAATGAGGCATTTTAGACATTGATGGAATTTATACTCTACTTACTTTTTTATACGATTAGTTTTATCGTGCTAGCTTTAGTGCGATATTATTTTTTACTCTTTAGTGATATTGGAAGAGACCAATTCGATAGGTCCGAATTGATTGATTTTGGTAAGCTAATACCGAAAGAAATTTTAAACATACTTGAGGCTAATGGCAATATGCAAGAAGGCTTGATTGCAATGAGTGTATTTAGTCTTCTTGCCTATGGATGGTCACTACTCGGTGGACTCATCGGAACTCCTCATTACACAAATGAAATTGGAAATTATTTCTTTCAATCCTGCCTATTATTTATAGGGGTATATTTCGGGTATGCGCCAATCGTACATATAATACTCGGGAGTAAAAAATATTCAGAGCCTGATAGTTTTCTCGTTCGTTTTTTATCCCAAGAAAATTGTATCCTGATTGGTGTAGGACTTACTTGTATTGCCGCAAATCTTTCTGTCTATGGAATGCATCATCAAATTGCATTCCCATTTACTTTGCTAAATACAATCGTAATTTCAGGAATGTTAATTTATAAATTAAAATCTCAGCCGGACATCCGAACAGAAGAAAAGTACGGAGAGGAAGACTATAATTATGAAGAAGAGATGGAATAGGACTTCTTGGACATTGTATTCGCCTAATCCAGTGAGATTACACAACCCATCTTTCCTTAATTTTTCGCAATACACCTAGTTTTTAACCTTTGAATTTTAAAATAATTTAGTTGTCAGGAAAAAAATCTTTATATATTGTAGTCTTGTATTAGTGGACATGAGGCTCTATGCAAATTAAAAAACCTTTTCTGGGAAATTTTTTCTTATCCGTTATTATCACCACCTTCTCGCTTTTTTTTCTACAAGATTGTAACTTAGTTAAATGTGGAAAACTTTCAAGTTGCAAAGAGCAGAATAACCTATTAGCCGCAGCCCTCTGGAAATTGAGCACTCGCCCAGGCAGAGCAGGAATTTCGATTGAAGCTGTAAATCTTTCTGGAGCCAGCGACGACATAGCGGTTTATAAAGGTTTTCCTTACCGAATTTCTGACTCTACTTGGAATGAATCCAAAGTTCGAAGTGTATTACACGCATTTGCCTATGGAGGTGGTGCTACTGACGCTCAAATAACAGCTTGGGTAAATATGGGACCTTCAGCGGCAATTGTAGAAATGATTGGAATGTGGACAGTAAATCCTAAATTAGCGATTGCATCTAGTGACGGGAACATTGGTATTAACCCCGTAGATGGTTCTCTCTCTAGACTTTCTCATATTTATGGAACATCCGGTCCTGCAACAGGTAGATCTGATTTCGATCAAAAGTATATTCCCTGGAATAACTCACCGGCAAGGACTTTCGCTCAAGCTGTTCCGACAAGAGGATTAAACCCGGTTCGTCAAAAAATTGCTTACTTCGAGACAAATTATCATTTGGCGCTAAACCAGGATAAAACGGTTACCGATGTTCAAATGTTTCGTCATTACGATACAGTCGCAAATGATATAGCAAGGTCTTTTCGAGATAGCCTGGGATACGAAGCTGTCTTGGCAAATACAGCATTATCCGCTCCAGTCGCAACTCAATACAATCACAAAAAGAATATTTATCAAAATGGAGTATTTATAGGAAATGAAGACTTCGCAAGAGAATACCATCAATTGTATTTTGGAATTTTAGGATTAGGAGTCGGAACTGCAAGTCGAACGGCTGCACTTTCTAATAAAGATTCTATTCCCTCTGGAAATTCAGAATCATTCAACAATCATGAAGAAAGAACCATTCCACAAACTGCCCGTGCGTTAACCGACATTCAAGTAACACAATTGGGCAATGACGCCTTTTCCGATTTGGCAAGCTTCGGAACTTCTAGACATACTCCGGGCACCTTAACAATATACGGGGCTTCCAATGAAGGCGCAACAGCAGAGGCTAGAATTAAGACATTAGCAAAATCCTCCATTACCCATAATGAGAGTAAGAATAATTTGCCCCTAATTATCATTGCAGGGCTTGCAGACGAAAACCTAGACGATACTAATTCGATCTTAACCGGAGCAGCTGATTCTAATATAACCACAAAGGTAGCAAATATTCGAACCCTTTGGAATAATATGGAAAGGAAAAATATAATTGAGTTTATTCGTAAGTATGCGATCTCAACGATGTTCTACGACACCACGCGAGTAAAATATCTTTCGAGCGTAGACAGAACTTTAACTAATGCAAATACAACTATTGTGTCTAACAGCGAGTTGTCGGCAGGAATCGTTCGTTACGATTGGGAAATTTCCTCCGAGAACATAGCACCTTTTCGTCCCGACCATGATGTGTTCGGTGGACAGACAGGGCTTGAAGCTTCGAATACCGATGATGTATTTCGAAATGCACATAACACCTCTGCATCCGGTCAATACGGAGCAGTCGGATACTGGAGCGGAAATAATTATATAAAAGTAAAAGATTTTAGAACTATGCTTCCGACAAGCAGCAATATTTCTGTAGAGGATGTCGGTAAATTTTTGTGGAAGCGGATACTTGGAGATGGCTCTCTTAGCTATTACGGAACTTTAGAAAGAGCCCATGTCGTTGCACTGCTTTCGAGTGGACGAGACTTGAATTACTTTCTTTGCGGTAACGTAGATGTAAGTGCATGTTCCACCAAAGAAAATGCTACTGCCGAGTCTAGCATTACAGGCTCAACTCTATCCACTATAAATACTTCTGCCGCTGGATATATGTTTAAGTCAGGAGCAACAGCAACAGAAATTAGCACAGACAATGATAGAGTCGGTTCAACCATTGATTTTATATTAGCAACCCCTTATGTATTTGCACAGGTAGGTAAAGGACTATGATGACAAGAAAAGAATTTTTAAAATGCGCAGCAATCGCAACGGCAGGACTTAGTTTAAGTGACAAACTTAAATTTACTGCCGAGCTAGAAGCGGCAAGTCTTTCAGCGACTAATCGAACACTGATCAATGTTCTACTCGAAGGTGGTCCGGATTTTCTGCATTTAATTGTACCTAAACCGAGCACAGACTCTACGAGCTACGGCTATAAATATTGGAATAATCGAACGGAAACTATAAGTCGAGGTGCGGCTAAGGGTGATTATACGTCTTGGAATAATGCTTATACAAAAGACTACAAAGAATTTACTATGAATGGACAAACCTTCGGAGTATTACAGAAAGACTCAGCGGCTAATTTAAGTTATAATGGTTGGCTTATCTCAAAAATTTCTGCGGGCAAAGTCGCTATTATCTGCAATGTAAAACATTCTTCCAGTCGTGACCATTCAAACTCTCTTATGATTGCACAGACCGGTCTATACGGAAGTGATCCTCTTCAGACATCTGTTGCAGGATGGGGTGGGCAATTGATCAATCAAATTGATGGCACGGCAAACGGAAATGCAAGACTACTTTCCATGACCTATGGAATAAGGCAATTTTGTAGCACGAGTAGTTCAAGTTCTAATAAAGCTGTTTCTTTTTCAGACTCTCGCACGTTCGGCTTATCTAGAATAGCCGATATAACCTATACAGAGGATAATTCCGATTTGCGTTACAAAAGAACGCGAGCACTACAAACTTATTTGCAGGCAAGACGAGCCGATTCAACATGGAATACAAATAACACTATATTCAAAAAATTTACAGAGCAACATAATAAGCTTTTAAACCTAACCAATAGTGTTAAATCAGTATTATCTACTTCGAATCCACAGCCGACGGCGATTACAAATCTTTATGCAAAGACGAATGCCACTTTAAAAAACACAGGGTTTGGAAAGCAAATCGCAAACCTATACGATGCTTTACAAGTTTCAGCGCTTAATATGCGAGTAGCCTCACTTGCCTACGGTGGATGGGATTCTCATAAGAACCAAAAGACTGATATTGAACCTCAATTCGATGATCTATTTGGGACAGGAAAAGCATTTGATACTCTTTTTAGTCAATCTGGTGGCGACTCTGTATTTGGTAACAGTGTTCTCATGTTCTATGGAGAGTTTGGACGGCAGCTAAAGGCAAATGGGGACGGTGGAACGGATCATGGCAGAGGAAACTTTATTATTTTAGTTGGGGATAAAGTCAACGGTGGAATTTACGGAACATTATTTCCTGATAAGGATAAAGATAATTTTGATAAGGGAAATCGAGACATCGATACGACTTCTGCTGGTAAATTTACTTCTTTCGATCCAATTTACGATCGAGTCACGAGTTGGGTCTATGATGGAACTATGACTAGTAAAAATCTTAGCCTAAATAGTGAAACTGCGAATATTGATACAAGCGGATCTGTGAGTTTAAGCAATACAACTTTAATTAGTAGCTAATAAAGAAAAAAGAGGCTAATTAACCTTTTCCCCTTCTCTTTCCTTCTACTCTTTCTAAGACCATGCTATTTTGAATTTGGAGTTCTCTTGTATTTCTCTCGATGGATTTGAGAAGTTTTTGATTGTCAATATGGAGTTTTAGGCTTTCCAATTGAAATGCCTTTAAGTCTGCCGCCCATTCTAGACTAACTTTGTGGTTACTAGTGATAGTAGAAAGCATAGTTCTTCCAAAGATTATACCGAATACCAATCCAAATATAACTAATTCACTAAAGACAATTATACCAAAATATTGTATGTCATTCATAAAGATGCCTCCATTTGAATTATATTATAAAAACAAAATAATGTGCAGAAAAATTTTATGTTTTTACACCTTTGCCCCAATTTTAAATTCTACTCGCATTTTTGTAAATTTTTTTTTGATATAAATGAAATTTTTCTATAATATTGCGCACATTCTATTCATTTTAAATCCTATACGATTAGGAGAAACAAATGAACACAAATATGGGTTATGCATTTAGCTCAAACCTAGATGGACTCAGCACAAAAACGATTCGAGTCGAAGTAAATATCAAACGGGGCATACCGCGATTTACCATTGTAGGACTCGCAGCAGCCAGCATCAAGGAATCTACAGAGCGAGTACATATTGCCATTGAAAACAGTGGATTTTATTTTCCCATGCAGAGTATACTGGTTAACCTCGCTCCCGCAGGTGCAAAGAAAGACGGAAGCTGGTTTGATCTTTCTATTGCATTTATGATATTGCGCCTGAGTGACCAAATTGATTGCAGTGTTGATTCAGAGAAATTTCTATTTCTAGGAGAACTCGGGCTAGATGGAAGTGTAAAGCCAATGCGCGGTCTAATCAATATTTTGCTCAATGCGAAGATAGAAAAATTTACATCCATCGTAGTACCTTATGCCAATCGATTTGAAGCAACTATACTGGAAGGCTTAGATATTTATACAATCGCTCATCTTTCAGAATTAGGAAGTATAGTTTCCGGAAATAAATCAAAAGAAATAACTGGAAGGAAGTATGAAGAGTATCGTCCCTTATTTGGTCAAATTCAACTTTACAACGACCAGACATTTGCCATGCGTGCGATTGCAATTGCCATAGCGGGTAAGCACCATATGCTGATGATCGGAAATCCAGGCGCCGGAAAAACTATGATCGCACGAATTGCCGCCGATTTACAATCTCCACTCACAGAAGAGGAATACATTCAAATTCTAAGAATTAAATCTAACTCTGAATCCCTATTAACAGAAGAATCTCTCCAGGTCAAAAGACCATTTAGAAGTCCTCACCATACCGCCTCTGATATTTCCATTGTGGGTGGAGGAAAAGACACGCGGATGGGCGAAATTACTCTAGCGCATAATGGTATTTTGTTCCTTGATGAATTAGGAGAATTTAAACCGCAAGTGATTCAAGCACTACGAGAGCCGCTCGAAGAAGGGAGAATCACTATTTCCCGCGTAAATTATCATATAACCTACCCGGCTTCTTTTTTACTTATAGCGGCAACTAATCCATGTCCTTGCGGATACTTTGGTAGTAACCTCAAAGCCTGCATTTGTCCGGAAAACAGATCGCAACGTTATCTATCTAAAATATCAGGACCGTTTTTAGATAGAATTGATTTGAATGTTAAATTGAATACATTTCGAAAAGATAAGCGCAGCTTAGTAAATATTGATTTAAATGAAGTTTACGACTCCATCGAAAATGCTAGAATCCTGCAAAGAGAGAGATACAAAAATTCAGAATATACCTTCAATGGTCAAGTGGAAGGTAGGTTTTTAAAAGAGATGTTTCATCTCCAACCTGAAGCAGAAAAGCTCTGGCAGAAAATTCAAAACTACCCCGAGAATTCAGTTCGCAAAATTCACAAAATAAAAAAAATCGCTCGTACTATAGCTGACTTAGAATCCTCTCTCGAAATTCGAGAAGGTCATATTTTTGAAGCCATGACGCTCAACCAATTTTCAGAGAAACCAATTTTTCTTGTGGCATGAAGAATGACTTCGTTTTAACGATAGAAAGCAGTTTGTATATGATGCCTCTTCGATTCTCTGGGGTGAGCTTGGAAGTCCACTCAAAGATAAAGCAAAGTTTGACTCTGTTCGTATAGACCCGGAGATTGGACTTCTTGAATGGGGGAATGGCTTAACAATTGATACGCTTGTTTTATATGATTTGATGCAAAGAGAAGAACTTCTGAAACTGTCTTCCTAGATACTATCAGCTAAAAAAAAATCAGTTTTTTCGATTTAAAACTAATTATAAACTTTTCAATCTCTCCTTTAAACTTTTTATTTACGCAGAGTTATAAGATGGAAGTAATGTAAGAATAAACATAGCATCGTAAAATTCTTTGTATGATAAAACTATTTATCTTCTCTGTGACTCGGTGACTCTGTGGCAAAAATCCAAGGAATACTACATGCAATTTAAAGAAATTTTTGAACCAATTCAAATTAACAAAACAACACTACCAAATAGAATTATCATGGGCTCAATGCACTTAGGATTAGAGGGACTTCCAGAAACTGCTGATAGAATGATCGCGTTTTATGGGAGGCGCTTTGACGGCGGCGTTGGAATGATTACCACGGGGGGAATCTCTGTTAACCACGCAGGTAAAGGCAATAATATTTTCTTTAACTTTGAAAAAGAAGAAGACTGTAAGGAGTTGGAAAAAGTAAATCGAGGACTTAAAGGCAAAGGAGTATTTTGCGCTCAGTTGTTTCATGCGGGACGTTATGCTTATCAACGAGAGCTTGTGGCACCTTCAGCGATTCGCGCACCTATTAACCGATTTGTTCCACATGCACTTACGGAGAAAGAAGCCTGGCATACAATTGAAGACTTCGGAAAATCAGCATTACGCGCTAAGCAGGTTGGATTTGGTGCGGTTGAAATTATGGGAAGTGAAGGTTATTTAATCAACCAATTTTTCTCTCCTGTTACAAACGAAAGGCAGGATTTCTTTGGAGGAAGTTCTGAAAAGAGAATGAACTTTGGAATTGAGGCTCTTAAAAAAACTAGAGCAATGGTCGGTCCTGATTTTCCAATCATATACCGCATGTCTGGTATTGATTTAATTCCCGGTAATCCTACTCTTGAAGAAGTTTTAGAAATGGCAAAGCAGCTAAGGGATAACGGCGCCGACGCTCTCAATATAGGAATTGGCTGGCATGAATCTAGAATTCCGACTATCAGCATGTTAGTCCCACGTGGCGCCTGGGCAAAAATTGCTAAAAAAATAAAAGATGCAACCCCCGGAATTCCAATCATTGCTTCAAACCGTGTAAATATTCCAGAAACAATCGAACGAATTCTAAAAGAGGGGGAAGCGGATATTGTCAGTATGGCGCGACCAATGCTTGCAGATCCAGAATTTGTAAATAAAGTAAAGTCAGGTAATTCAGAAAGAGTCAATACCTGCATCGCCTGTAACCAGGCTTGCCTAGATCACACATTCAAAGAGCTAATGGTCTCTTGCCTCGTAAACCCAGAAGCAAATAGAGAAATTGAATTTTCAAAAATGCCCAGAGGCAAAAAAAGTAAAGTCGTAGTAATCGGCTCAGGTCCCGGTGGGATGGAATCGGCAAGAGTTGCCGCTACCCAGGGTCATGAAGTAACGTTATTCGAAAGAGCTAACAGGCTCGGCGGTCAACTCAATATGGCTGCAAGTATTCCAGGTAAATTTGAATTCAAAGAAACCATTCGTTACTTCGAGCATGAATTGAAAGCACTTGGAGTTAACATTCGATTAAACGCTGAATGTTCCATTCAAATGCTTGAAGAATTAAACCCAGATGCTGTTGTATTTGCTACTGGAGTCCGCCCTAGAAATTTTTCAATCCCTGGACTTGAGAAAAAGAAAGTAGGAAGCTATGTTGATTATCTAAATGGAAGATTTATTCCGGGAGAAAAAATTGCTATCATTGGTGGTGGTGGGATTGGTTGTGATTCAGCTCATAAACTTTTAGAAGATCGCGATCCAACAATTGATGAATACTTTTCTAAATACAATGTTCCTACATTCACTGATGTTAGAATTCAACCTCACACATCCAAGCGCAAACTCTCTATTTTGCGTAGATCCGGTAAAGTCGGAGCAGGACTTGGAACTACTACTGGTTGGGCGCTACTTCAGGAATTACAATCCTCCGGCGTCGAGTTTTATACTTCTCTTAATTACAAAGAAGTTAGAGACGAAGGACTTGTGATTGAGCTAAAATCTTCTGGTGAAAAAATAATCGAATGCGATACAATTTTAATTTGTGCCGGTCAAGACAGGGAAGACTCTTTAGCTAATTCTTATAAAGAAAAACATCCTGAAAAGCAAATCTTCATCGTCGGTGGTGCCAAAGAGACTACAGGACTCGACGCCAAGCGTGCAATTTTAGAGGGGAGCATGGCAGCGAGAGAAATCGGAACGAAGTAGGAAAATATTCAACCTAAAATTCTTTACAAAATTTATAGCCGAATAATCCTGACTTTACCTGCGCTCGGATGGTGGAATTGGTAGACACGCAAGCTTGAGGTGCTTGTGCCGCAAGGTGTGGGGGTTCAAGTCCCCCTTCGAGCAAAATTTTATATTATTAATTTGCGATCCTTTTTACTACCCCCCTCACACTATCGTGTGCCTAGCACGCCTACAGCTCCTTAGCCGGAGCTTCCGCGCCCCTTCGAGCAAAATCTATATAGCAAAATTAAAAACTAAAGCCTTTCTCATATATAAAAATTTCCTTACTTTCGCATTTTTCAATACTTGTAGGATTTCCGAATTTTTTTTGCACAAGAATAACATCTAGTCTCTCTGGAATAATAAAATTATACAGGATAGGCTTCCCTTCCTTATTTTTGTTATACCAATCACGATTATGAATCCAATCATATCTCTCTAAATTAGAGAAGACCTGGTTTACAGAAAGACCAGTTTGCGACAAATAACGAATATGCTTTGCATTCCAATAATCAGATAAACCATAATTCAAACTGTAATTAGTTTGAATTTTATCCAGACAGGAAACAAATGGAGGATAAGGGTTATTTAGCGCAATGTGACCACTTCGATTAGTAAGTAAAAGTAGTCCAATTAAACCAATAAACAGAAAAACCGTAACAAAGAAAAAGACTTGGGATCTTATTTTATTTCTAGATAAGAGGAACAGGGATCGACGAAAAGCACCAACTCTACGGAAATTTCTATCAATTAGCATTTTACTGAGTCCATTTCCTAAATAGAATAAAATAGAAACGTATGGAAAAAAATAAAGTCCCCAAACATATCTAAACCCGCCCCATATTCCAAAAAACACTTGTGAAAAAATAGAAAAAAAATATACAAGCAGTACAAATCGCGAAAATAATCTTACTCCAAATTTGGCATCCGAAACTTTAAACGAATAATAAGCATTTAACGCAACTGATACAATGAGAAGTAAAAAAAAGGGAAATTTATCGGAATAAAAATCCTGAAGAAACTGAACAAACTCGGGTGTAGACTGATTTATATTTTCTATCACTTTCATTTGTAAAATATTTTTCTTGATTTCTATATAAATTGGAATATTGGGAATCTGAAAAATCTCAAGTATTGAGAGAAGTTTAAAAATTGCTCCACTGAAAAGTAAGCTTATGATAAAATAAATAAAACCTTTCAAATAATATTTTTCCATGGAACTTCCCCGTAAAGAAAAGGATGCGAAAAAGAAAGGCAAATAAAAAGTATATACAATCTGTTTATCTGAAGCAATTGCAAGGGTAGATACAATTAGAAATAATGCAATACGCTTTTTTGTAGTCGTTTGAAATAGCATAGAATACAAAATTATGCTGAGTAAAATCGAACTTGCATGATAAGAAGGAAATAAAAAAAGTGCAATGTCTTCCGGGTAACGAGAAAGTAAGGCAAACCAGAGAGCAAAACACAGAGTTACCGCTTTGATAATTCTTTCCAGAGAAAAATATTCTTCGGTCAAACGAAACATATAACTAGTGGCAAGAATAAGACAGGACGAAAAACATATGGCATAAACTAGAAAAGATAGGAATAAATTGGAAGTAAAAAAACTAGCAATAAAGAAAACAAAAAAGTCAACTAGAAAATAAGGTGCTGGGGTTAATACCCATAATTTCCAATCATAGACTCCCTCCCAGTAATCACGAAAAAAGCTTGGGAGATATAATAAATCACTATTTGAATAAATATATAAATTCTGCCAGACAACTGTGTTTACTAAAAAGAAAATACTAGCAATGAGTATAAAAAATAAAAGTATTACGTTAATTCGAGCAATTGATCTCATTTTTTTTCCTCGGTTTCACAATTAAACCCCTACACAATTTTTTGAAAAATTAAAACCCTATTCTGCATATTGTAAAATCACATTTATCTCAGATGTAATTTCACCTTTACCTAGTTTTGAATCAAATGAAAACTTCAAGTTAGCAGGAAATAGAGTTTCCATATAAGGAAAATTCTTTTCTTCTTTAAAATGTCTTTGCCTATCTTTAATAATACTACCTAGATACTGAAATGATCCAACCCAGTCCTCACCAACTTCAAATCCCTCTACAAATCCGTTTGAACCATAGAAAGAATAGTTAGCTTTGTATGTCTTATGTAAAATTTCTTTTTCAGTCAAAGTAAACTTTCGATTGAACCGAACAATAAAACCAGGTGTTTGCCTGGAATGAAAATACATATAATTACTTAGGGATTCCCAGTTTTCAAATTTCTTGAATCGGTTTACCGTTAAATTATAAGTATGCGCCTTTTGCAAAGTTTCGCGACATATACCTTCGTTATTAAAATTTTCACATAATTCAATTGAAATAATTTTTAACTCCGGTGGTTTACAAGAAGTAACCACTAAAAATAAAAAAAACAAACTTAAAATTCGTAATGTAGACATATTTTTTCTCACTTTGTCGCTCTGCTATTTTATCTGTTTGGATTGGTTAAAGTATTCTCGTAGATTCGTAAAATAGTATACCACTTCATTATTCGCAAAGAATAAAGGTGCGGTATCCGTGCATTGCAATTGCCTGCTTTCATACTTATACACAACCTCTGCAAATACTCCATGGAATAAATATACTTTATGGAAATCATCTGTAGTTGATGCAATGAGAGTATTATAAAGAGTTTGATATCCGGGTATTATTTTTATTGAACTGTCTAACTTTGTGTAGGTGTTAGCCACATGAATGCATTTTTCCTTTATTTCAGGCAGCTCTTCACGGTTAATTCTTCTTTTAAACGCAAGAATACGTGATTTATTCCCCGGTGGGTTAAATCCAATTTCTGCTGCCGATGGAATCCACGAAGTTAACGCAATACTCTCGAATAATACTTCTGAAAAATTTTTACTCAGACTTTCTTTTACTTTATAATAAACATCTTCCAAAGTAAAAGAAATTACTGTAAAAGCAAGGCTCCCTTCAGGACGAATAATTTCTTCTTTTCGATAAATACTTTTGCTCATACAGACCTATACTTCATTATTATACTTGGAATTTCTTCGAGGGAAATTACTTTATCGACTGCATTTTTTTTAATTGCTTCCTTTGGCATCCCAAATACAACGCAAGACTCTTCATTTTGTGCAACTGTAAATGCTCCCTGATCATGCATTTCCTTTAAGCCATTAGCCCCGTCATCTCCCATCCCTGTCATTATTATTCCTACCGAATTTGAGCTTGCATGCTTTGCAACAGAGCGGAAAAGAACATCTACTGAAGGTCTATGGCGGCTAACAAGTGGTCCGTCCGAAACCTCTACATGGTATTGAGCCCCACTTCTCTTGAGCGCCATATGCTTATTACCCGGTGCAATGAGTGCAACTCCAGGCATTACCCTGTCTCTGTCTGCTGCTTCTTTTACTTCAATTTTACTCAGCTTATTCAGTCGCTCTGCAAAGGCAGCAGTAAATTTTTCTGGCATATGTTGTACAATAACTATCCCGGGACAATTGACTTCCAATTGTGTCAGAATATATTCTAGTGCAATGGTTCCGCCTGTAGATGTGCCAATTGCGATTACTTTTTCAGTTGTAGTCAAACCTGTGGTTACATACGATTTAACTTTTGCAATTTCAGATTCTAGTAAGGTGGACTTAACATTAGGCTGAAAATTTCGAATGTTCATTTGTTTTAAATTCGAAACGGAAGCCGCTTTAATCGCATCAATAAACAATCGCTTCGAATCAGAAAGAAAATCCTTTAGCCCTACCGAAGGTTTTGTAAATATATCTATAGCTCCATTCTGTAGTGCTTGCATGAGTGTCGGAGAATTTGCCTGAGTCAATGTGGAGCACATTATAATTGGAGTAGGACGCTCTTGCATTATTTTTCTTAAAAAAGTTATCCCGTCCATTCTAGGCATTTCGACATCCAAAATAATTACATCAGGCCACGCGCTTCGCATTTTATCCAATGCAAACACTGGATCCGATGCAGTAAAAAGTAAACTAAACTCTGGCTCTGCATTAATAATCTGAGTGAATACCTGCCTAACAAGAGCCGAATCATCAATAACCGCTATTTGTATTTTTTTCAATTACTCATTCTCCTGTCTCTTAAGCCAAACGTTTCCACTCCAAATATCAAAGTGAATTCTCCGAGCTCTATTTCCACCTAAATTTTCAGAAACTAAATTAAGTTTATAATCACGAATAATTTGCCTCGCCAATTCAATATTTTTATCACCAACCCCCATATCGGGGATATTTCTTTCTGTAGAAGTAAACATATTGGATCCACCAAATAATTTCACCAAATATTCAGACGGTTTCGTATTAGACTTTCTTATTTCTCGTAAAAACATTTCCCATGCTTCATCGCCATATTTTCCGTTTAACTTTATGTTATCCGCTTCAAAACTTATTTTTCGAGTGGGGAGCATATAATGGCACATCCCTCCGTATTTTTTTACAGGATGCCAGAGACAAATAGAAATACAAGATCCAAGAACTGTTCTAATTCGAGTAGAAGAATCTCCCCAAAAAAAATCTCCCGGCATCAAAAATATTTCAAGTATATGTTCCGGTAAATTCATTTTTTCCTATAAATAGTTGGTCTTATCATGACGAGTTGATCTGTTATTTCAAGTAGGGTTTCGGAATGACCTATAAACAAATAAGCATCTTTCTCCAATGCAGAAGAAATTTGACGAATTAATTTAACTCTAGTTTCTTTATCAAAATAGATCATAACATTTCTCAAAAAAATTATATTGAACTTACCTAAATTTGGAAACGGTTGATTCAGATTTACTGATAAAAAACGGATTTCATTTCTTATAGCATCCGAAATTTTAAAATAACCACTATTTGCGTTAACGCCTTTTAAACAGAATTTCTTAAGATAATCAGTTGGAATTTTTTCTGATTTATCAATCGGATATAAACCATTTTGGGATTTTTCTAAAACTCTAGTGCTAATATCTGATGCGACTACTTCCCATTTGCCTCTTTTTATTTTATCCTCAAGCAACATGGCAATACTGTAAGGCTCCTCTCCCGAGGAACAAGCTGCACTCCAAACTCTAAAAGGATTTGCTAATGATTCAGTATTTAAAATATGAGATTTCATAAATTCGAAGTGAATCGGTTCCCGAAAAAAACTAGTTTCATTTGTAGTTAAGAGGTCAATGAATATTTGCCGCTCTTCTTCATTTTCGTTTTTCGATAAAATTTTGCAATAGTCTTCGTAGGATTCTAATTCGAAGTATCTAAGTCTTGTAGCCAAACGATTACCGATAAGCGGCTTCTTGGAAGATCCCATACTGATCCCAGCTAATTCAAAAATTAATTTCTGAAAAAAAATAAAATCTCTATCCTTAAGAACTGGAATTTCCATAAAATAACTACTGACTATTTGCTTCCAGAGTTACCCGCTCTTCAAGAGAAGAAAGTTCAGTTACAGAAAGAACTCTATTTACATTTAATAATATCACAAATTGGTTTTCTAATTTTCCAATTCCCTTAATAAATTCTGTCCGAATCTTTGACCCAAAACTTGGAGCTGCTTCAATCGCAGTCGGTGGTATATCTATTACTTCATTCACTGCATCTACCAATATTCCAATATCGATTGAGTCTTCCTCATGCTCTACTTCTACTATTATCACACAGCTACGCTTCGATACCACACTCTTCTCTCTACCAAATCTTACCGGCAAATCAATAATAGGCACTACATTTCCACGTAAATTTATAACTCCCTTCACATACTCCGGCATCATCGGAATTGTGGTTACACTTGCGTATTCCTTTATCTCTTTTATATGTAGTATCCCTATCCCAAATACTTCACTTCCGGATAAAAACGTTAAATACTGACTCTCTTCTACTCTGGAACTTTTCATAGAATTTGCCTAAAATTTTTCGAAGTCGTTATTCTTATCTACTCGATTAACAGTTTTTTGAATTTGCCTTGGTTGATTTAGCCCTAACCCTGCCTTCATTGGTGATACTGTTGTCGGCTTACCAGTATTAACTTCTTGATCCGTTTTGAAAAATGTCATAGCAAGACGAAGTGCCTCTGCTTGTCCTGTTAACTCCTCAGATGTTGATGCCAACTCTTCCGACGCGGATGCATTTTGCTGAGTAACGGAATCAAGTTGCGTAATTGCTTTACTTATCTGACCAACTCCAGATGCCTGTTCAGACGAACTCGCCGCAATTTCCTGAACTAAATC
>JANYCR010000158.1 GCA_025360185.1 Leptospiraceae bacterium
GTCCCTGATTCTTTAACTTTTCTTCGCACCCGCATTTCGGGCATTTTTTTTTACCTTCTCCCCTTTGCCCATTTTCTTCAATGCCAACAGAAGAACTTCTTCATTCTCGATTAAATTCTCTGACATCCATGTTTGTAATTCCGATAGTGTCGGCGCACCCTGCGGTAATTTCTCTGTCGATTCTTTAAGTCTCTCTTTATACTTTGCGGTTAATTCTTCTACCTCAGATTCTGAAAAGTGCATTAGGAACTCTCCTTTTTTACTACTTTTCTATTCTCCTCATTTTGTACAAATTTTTTACCTACTTCTTACAGGTTGACCCGTTCGAGCATAGCTATACCAGACAGGATAAGTGACAATTGGGTTCCTATCGGACCAGTTTATGAAATCGGACAGAGTGATAAAACAGTTACCTTTCCTGAAGGTCAATACGCAGAAATTAGTTACAAATATGATTTAGAAAAGATTACTTCTAATGGACTTTTAGAAGAATTCAATGTTTTTTATTTTGATAGTAACTCAAAAACATGAAAACCAGTAGACAAAGTTCTCTATGATCTAGACACCAAAACAATTACTGCCTATTCCAGTCATTTTACTCCTTTCATTCCTGCTGCTGTAATGCCTACTGGCGGCAAATTAACAACAGCCCCTCCTCTATGTATTGCCGCTGACTTTCCAAATGGAATTGGAAGCTCTACCGCAAGAAGCTCTGAATTCATCATTGTAAATGAAAATAATAAGTACTATAAAGACCGTCCTTATTTTATTCGCCCTCTAAAGTCTGCTCCCGAAAATGTTACTTCTTTTAACGCCTAAGGAACTTATACAATCAATTCGAAAGGGGGAATGATTCCGGTAGTGGCTAGCGTAAGCTATCCAGCTATTTCTGCTACGGGTTACTCAAATGGAGCGGCTGTCAATATTAGCCCTTCTGTTACTGAAGGAAATTCGACATTCACTATTAGCCCCGCTCTTCCTGCCGGTCTTACATTTAACGCAACCAGTGGAGCAATTTCGGGAAGTTATACGGCGGCTACAGGCGTTAGGGATACGTATACGATTACAGTGACCAATTCTGCTGGATCTGCAAGCACATCAGTTGCCCTAGCATTCTATGGAAAAGCCCCAACCAAAACAGGTCAGACCACATGCTTCGATACTACTGGAAATATAATTTCTTGTGCTGGCACCGGTCAAGACGGGGAATACCAAGCAGGACTGGCTAACAGCTATTCTGCTCCAACCCAACATCCTACATTCACAAATGATTATACTACCACAGATAGCAATGGGCTCATATGGAAGACTTGTACGGAAGGGCTGTCCGGAGCAAATTGTGGAACTGGAGGTATGTATAGACAAACTTATTTGGAAACAAATAAATGCACGAATTTAAATTCTTTAAACAACGGAAGTGGGTATGCAGGAAAAACTGGCTGGAGATTACCTACTCCAAATGAACTAGACAGGTGGGTAATCCAATATAGCCTACAGACCGGGATGTCCGCTTTTTTTCCTGGATTACAAATTCCCCCGGGCGGCGTAATTGTTTCTAATTCAGGCGGGGATAACTTTTGTTCAAATTCTTTAAACGCTGACAGAGCAATGAGTTATAATAGTTTTACCTATAGTTTTGGAATGATCTTTCACTCCTATAAATGTGTATCTGGGTCTAACACGGATAACGCACCACTTGATGTGGACAATGGAGACGGAACAGCTACAGATTTGAACACAGGTCTCACCTGGCAAAAATGTTCCTATGGCGTTTCTGGCTCTGATTGTAAAACTGGAACTCCTACTCTTATGAATTGGACAGATGCTGTGAATGCTTGTAAAAATTTGACACTGAATGGTAGAACTTGGAAACTTCCCAATATCAATGAAGCAATGAGTTTTTATAAAAGGTCAGACGTTATCACTTGGAATCTTAACATTTTTCCAACGGAAGCGAGTGGCGACGTTGCCACTTGGTCTTCTACAACCAATACAGCAAGCCCGGGGCAAGCCTACGGTAGTTATTACGTTGGTTCAAGAGTTATGTGGTCAAAGACTTTAACCAAAAAATTCCGTTGTGTTTCCAGTCCTTAGTATTTTTCGAATCAAGGGGTTTTGTGTAATAAGCGACCATTATGGATTTGACGGGCTCACCAACCGTAGCAGCATCCAAACTTACGTATCGAAATGACGACTAGTGGAATAAAGTAGGAGTATAGTCACTTCGATACAAAATTTATTACGTGAAGATGTAATAAATTTCACTCAGTGACCGCTTCACTTATTCCCTTTTAGCTATTTATCGTGCAAACCTAGAAATCAAAAATGCATAATTCGGAGCTACTGGATTGACTGCCGCACCGATATTGCCATTAGATGTACTGCCTGCATAAATAGTATTAAAAGAATCAACTAAAATCCCACCGCCACCATTACCAGCATTACCAGTAGTTGAACCAGACGAGCCAAGTAATCTTGTCCAAATTATAGTTCCATTCAAATCATATTTCGTAATGAACATATCTTGGACTCCATTTAAGGTCTGTCCGTTTATATTTCCTTGAGTATAGCCCATCACATACAGGAAGTTTTGTGGGGAGCGAGCAATGGATGTGGCTACGGTATCTCCTGTCGCGCCCATCACTTGTGTCCATAGTTTATTTCCAGACGAATCCAATTTTGATACAAACATATTTGCTGCCGCACCAGCCAAAGAAAGACCTTCAATATTTCCCCTAGTATATCCAGTGATATAGAAATTATTCGATGTATCGCTGACAATGCTAAATGGCTCTGATTGAACACCGGATATTCCAGTATAGCCTGTACATCCGAGATACGTCATTGCAGTATCAAATCGAAACAAAGCGGGACCATTATAAGACCGAGTTGGTCCAGGTCCACAATGAGCTACCGATGTGGAAGCGACTGCCACATAAATATTATTAGAAGAATCAAATGCGATTCCATATCCATACATATTCCCTTCCGTGCTATAACTCCCGCCGACTACCTGAGTAGCAAGCCAATTTCCATTGGAATCATATTTAACTAATGTAAAACCGTCATCCGTCCATCCAGTATTGTTAACACCATCTAGGTTTGAAGATTGCACAGTACCTGTCACATAAATATTTCCAGCAGAATCAATTCCGACATAACGACCATCATTTCTTTGTCCAAATCTCCCTGAAGTCCATTGCCGAACTCCTGAAGAATTATATTTAATAACGAAGCTGGCATTAGTATTACTTACTGTATTTCCATTCAGATTTGCACCGGTACCAAAGACTGTTCCGGTTATATAGGCATTACCCGCTGAGTCTATCGCTAAGCCCGATGCCTGCGTATGAAACCCAGCTCCGGCGCTTTCTATTCTAGTCCACTGCCTATTTCCATTCGTATCATATTTGGAAATAAAAGCAGATTTAAAACCAACCCCACTAGGATTAACCTCTCCATCCAAAGCCCCGCCACCAGTAACTATTCCTGCCATATAAATACTATTTGTCGCAGAATCATACTGCATACAATTCATCAAAATCTCGGTATTGCTCCCCGAAATCCCATTCAACTGGTTCGAAATATTCTGCCCTGAAGCAAAACAAGTCATTACAATATTTGTAACATTAGCGGAAATAATTGTTCCACTACTACCACTCGTTACCTCACAGTATTGACCGGTAGGCTGAGTTTGTATATAAGCACTGTAAGTAGAAGCATTTGCGTAATAGGTAGTGAAAGTAAAAGCACCGTTAGCCGCTATACCAAGAGTCTGGCTAGAAACAGAATCCTGCAATACAAGTCCCGTACTAGTTAATCCTGAAATGGTTCCACCCACGGAATACTGCGCAGCACCGCATGTAATAGAAACTGTAGTTATATTCGCGTTAGTCACAGTTCCGGATCCTGTCGAAACTACACAAGTTTGAAATGGAACCGTCGGTTGCGTGAGTATCGTTACCGTATAACCTACTCCTGAACTGATAGCTGTCGAAAAAGCAAACGCTCCATTCGCGGATACTGTCAAATTATCTCCACCGTTATTCTGTAAGACCATTCCGGTTCCAATTAATCCAGCGACAGTTCCACCTACTGTATAGGTATTCGTCGTACAATTTATTGTAATAGAAGTAATATTTGCACTAACAACCGTCCCGGATCCAACAGATACAATGCAATTTTGAGTTGGCGTAGATGGCTGAGTTAAGACTGTCGCAACATAGGCAGCTCCCGAATTAATTGAAGTAGCAAACGTAAAAACACCGTTAGTCGAAACAGATAAATTGTCCCCGCCGTTATTTTGTAATATCATACCGCTTCCTGATAGACCAGAAACTGTCCCGCCAACGGTATATGTATTTGTCGTACAATTCACTGCAACAGTAGTAATATTAACTCCGGAAACAGTTCCACTCCCACTTGTCACAATACAGGTCTGAGTTGGCGTTGCTGGCTGTGTTAGAACAGTTACCGTATAACCTACGCCCGAATTAAGCGGAGTGGCAAATGCAAAAGCGCCATTTGCGGCTAATGGTAAATTATCCCCTCCGTTGTCCTGCAATACAAGACCCGAACCAGCTAGCCCTGTCACAGTTCCGCCTATCGTATATGTGTTCGTTGAACAGTTTACGGTTACGCTTGAAATATTTCCACTTACAATAGTTCCACTTCCACCTGTTACAATACAGGTCTGAGTAGGTGTCGAAGGCTGGGTTAGGACAGTAACTGTATACGTTGCGGCTGAATTCACAGAGGTAGCAAACGTAAAACTACCATCAGCAGCTAATGGTAAATTGTCTCCCCCGTTATTCTGCAGCACAAGACCAGTTCCAAGAAGACCTGTCAGGGTTCCACCAACCGTATAGGTATTTGTGGTACAAGTTATAGCTATCGAAGATATATTCGAGCTTGTTACAATCCCGGATCCACTTGTTATTGTACAAGTCTGGGTAGGTGTAAGCGGCTGCGTTTGAATCGTAACTGAATATGCCGTTCCCCATCTGAAAGCTGTCCCAAACGCAAAACTTCCATTAGCCGCCATTGTTTGGATTTGTCCATTTGAGTCCTGTAAAATCAATCCTGCACCCGCAAGACCCGTTACGGTACCGCCGACTGTATAAGTGTTCGTAGCACAATTAACTACTATGCTCGTAACATCACCATTGACTACCGCCCCAGTGCCTCCTGACACATTGCAAGTCTGCGATGGATTTTGTGGCTGAGTTAGGACAGTAATATTATAAGATGAATTGCCTTTAAGTTTTTTGGAGAAAGAATAATTGCCATTTGCCGCTATCGTTAGATTATCCGCTCCATTGTTTTGTATGACCAGACCTGTCCCAGACAAGCCCGTGACTGTAGCTCGAATATCGTAGTCCAAACTATTACTTTGCTTACTTTTAGGTATTAAACTAACTAGAGCTGCTATATATCCGGTTATATCCGGTACTGCCAAACCAACCACACATTGTAAATTGAGGCTCATTATTAAAAGAAAACTAATGTATTTAATTTTTTTCATACGAGGACTCTACGGTTTATTAACAAATAAAAATAAGAGAAATTGCAATAATTTTAAAATCCTTTTTCTAAATAAGTATAAATATCATTTTTTTTTAGGAAAAAAATGATTCTCAATTCAATCAAGGACCAGTAACGCACCTAACATTGGAGAGCGTTCCCTTTGTCTGATCGAAAGTATAAGAATTAAACGCAACTCCAAAATTTAAAAACCAGGCGTTGGCTGTGTTAGCCATATAGGTTGAACTCGACCAGTAATAACCACCCGGACTGCCGCCTGGAGTACTCGGAAAAGTGGTCAGATCAATTGCCGTCCCCGCTGCAACTGTAAAATCATAGAGACTTCCTATCTCGTTTATATTTGGCAATCTCCAAGTCTTGCCAGCAAGTCCGAGGGTATTGCAATAGGTTAAAGCATTTGCCCAGGTAGACGTAGTGATAGCTCCAGAACAGGTAGTGTCATTATTTTGTCCCTGACTACACTTCTGCCAGGTAAGTCCTGTTCTATTTTCTTTTACTGTTCCATCTCCATTATCAGTATAAGAATTAGGAGCATCAGTGATTGCCGGCGCTATGACACAGCGAGAATGGTATGGATTTGTATTTGTTGTCGCAAAGGAGTTTCCGTTCGTATAATCAGTGTACCAAGCATCTGTTCCAGAGGGTGGATAGGGAGTCGAAGACCAATAAGCAAAATTTGCTGTGTTAGGAAAAATTGCTGTGTTGATCGTATAGACTGCGAGGCTATAATCCAATAAAGTAAGAAGTTCTCGCATGGTCGGCAATCTCCAGTTAGTCGAGCCTGCATATCCATTTCCAGAATTCATACTGTTTAAAGCAGCACAAGAAGCGGTGCCAGCAGCAAAGCTTGATGTGCTCGCTCCAGCTGCACAGCCTGCTCCCGTTTGTCCCTCCGAGCAAGATCTCCATACTAAACCTGTATAATTATCAGTTGTAGTGTAATCACTGGTATACGTTGGATGTTGTGTCGGACCAGTGTAGGTTGGGGAAACTCCTTGTGCCATAGCAGCATCATCACCCGCTGCGTAAGAGATTGTCTGCCCTGTTTTAATCGTCTGGTAAGAATAAACGCCAGTCACAATAGGAGAATCCGGTAGTCCCGCATAGACAGCGTATGCTTTAATCGTTTTACCTGCAACAGACCAGATTGAAAATGGGGTGCCATAAACGCTAGAAGTAGTAGTCGGAGTACTTCCATCGGTAGTATAATAGATAGTAGCTCCTGCTGAAGTTGTTGTGATCGATATAGTTTGTTGATTTGCATAAATACCTGGTGTCGGAGAAAATACAGGAGTAACGACTGTATCTATGGAGCAGGCTATAGTGATATTTGTAATATTACTACCAAGAATCGTTCCCGAACCATTTGCCACAGTACAGGTTTGAGCTGGGCTAGAAGGCTGCGTCAGGATGGTAATGTTATAGGAGGAATTATTTTTTAATTTCTTAGAGAAAGGATAATTCCCATTTGTCGTGATTGCTAGATCGTCCGTTCCATTGTTTTGTAAAACAAGTCCAGAACCAGATATGCCGGTAGCTGTTACTTGAATTGTAAAATCCAAATTAGAATTCTGAATACTTTTAGGTAGTAAACTAAGTAGCACCGCAATATATCCTGCGATGTCCGGCACTGCCATTGTACACCCGGTAAAAAAAATTAAAAGTATCAATGTGGCATGTTTTAATTTTTTCATAAGCAATCTAAGTTAAAATAACAAATTAAAATAATAGAAATTGCAATCATTTGAAAAACATTTAAAAATAAATTTCAGAGTTATGCTTCCAACTAATTCCAAAGTCTCCACATCCTAAATATACTCCAGTCTCCACCTGCTTCAAAATCTGGATCTCTATGCCCAACAATTACAATTCTTCCAAAAGAATCTAGTTTCATAGCAAGTCTTCCAGCGTATTGGTTCTGATGAAAAAATTGATCGTCTACTATTTTGAAATGGGAGCCCGAATTAAAAGTAGTATCCGCAACCCCACTACTGAGATAACGCCAGATAACCACGCTGCTATTTTTATATCCGCCACCAGTTCCGTCAAATCCAGACGCATTACGACTAGTACCCGCAACAATGATTCTACCATACGCGTCAACAGCCACTGCCATAGCCTCATCAACAGGGTCAGCGATTGCAAGTGCCGCATTTGCATCTACAATATAACCAGTTCCATTAAAAGTTGTATCAAGGGTTCCAGCAGATGTAATTCTCCAAAGAGCCATATCATCATTATAATTTGGTGACGCGCTGTGGTTAATGCCGACTACCCCCGGCACAAGTATATTGCCTGAGGCATCAAAAGCCATACTACCTCCCGCAGCATCGACATAACCTCCTATTGGGAATGCATAAAGCCCCGTTCCATTAAATGTTGTGTCGGGTGTTCCATCAGGGTTATTGCGCATAACGACCATACTCTGGGTAGGGTAAGCTCCAAACCCGGCTGTCACAATTTTTCCATTTGTATCAATCCCAATTCCAATTCCAGTTGCATATCCACCGGCTAATATATAAGATCCCGTTCCATTGAAGCTTGTATCTAAAGCTCCTGTTGTCGTGAGCCTTGTTATCGACCAATCACATGTAGCCCCGCAATTGGTTCGACCCGTGACAATTGGTCTGCCGGAAGAATCTAAAATAATTCCATAGGCTTGTATTGTTAGAAAGGTTTGATAACCTAAAGTGCCAAACGAAGTATCTATAGTTCCATTTGCATTAAAACGAGCGACAAATTGAATGTTTGCATTCGTATTTCCACTCATATAAATTCTACCCGTACTGCTTTCTAAAGTGATGCCTTGAACGAAATAATTATTAGCCGTAAGTCCACATCCCGGAAAAGAACTAGCCGACGCATAGCTTGTGTCTAACGTCCCATCAACATTAAATCGACAAACGGCGGCTACTGACATTGCTCCAGAATCGGCGGTATTAATCCCTACATAAATTTTATCAGTCGAATCAAATGTCAATGCTTGTCCCATATCCCCCAAATTTGCACCACCGCCTATATCGTTTAGATCCGTAAAGCCAACCCCGGCAAAGGAAGTATCGAGGGCAGCCGAGGCATAGCAGTTTATAGTAATACTTGTGACGTTAGCCGCAATAGTTCCGGTCGCGCCGCTTGAAACTATACAATGTTGCGAAACCGGTTGGGTCTGAACAGTAATGGTATACACTGTTCCCGAAGAATAAACCGTTGCAAACGCAAAACTTCCATTAGCCGTAACACTTAGAGTCTGACCGCCGACCGTATCCTGGATCACAAGTCCAAAACCAGTAAGCCCTGTGACACTTCCACCGAGAGTATAACTAGTTGTACAATTTATGATTACGCTCGTGACATCCCCACTCACTACAGTTCCAGTCCCATCTGATACCGTACAAACTTGTGTCGGGTTAGATGGTTGCTTCAATATGGTCACCGCATAAGATACGTTTGCCTTTAGTTTGGTGGCAAATGAGATTTTACCGCTTGTAAAAACAGAAAGATCATCACCTCCGTTGTTTTGTAAAACCAATCCCGTTCCAGATAGACCTATTATGGTTGGTGTAATTCTATATTCCTGTATTGTTTGTCTGCCTTTTGGCAATAAGCTTAAGAGAGCTGCTATATAGCCAGAAATGTCCGGCACAACCAAAGAACATCGAATAAGAAAAATCAAAATTATATATGTTGTAAATTTTATATTTTTCATAACAGACCTAAGGTAAATTAACAAACCAAAATATTAAAAATTGCAATTCTTTTTATTCTATTTCGACTAGAAGTGAGATTCCTATAGAATCAGTTCCAATCGGATAAGAGCAAATATCCCCTATCGCAACATATTGCATACAAAAAGTAAGGATCAAGAGATAATCCTCAATTACCCTGAACGAACAACATTTTCTGATGGTTAGAACTACCTGCAATATTAAAAATTGTTGGTGTGCTAAGCACACCTCCACTTGATATAGGATATATACCAATATCTCCTGTAGCTGAACATATTGCATAAAGAAAATTACCTGTTGGATGAATTGCCATATTCACTAATGCTATACTTGCAGCACAGGAATTTGGAGATGGAATAATAGTAATCGATCCTGGCCCTATAATACCAGTTGATGTATTGACTGAAAATGAAAATATATTTGTTACACCATATACAAATAAATAATTTCCAGAGGGGTGTAAAACCATAGCTTTAGGTCCATAATTATTATTTATAACCTGTTCAGAAACAACATTGAATGGAGAAAGCGCCGTTAAGTTAGTTGCAGTGGCAGACATTTGCTTAATTTCCATACCGCAATCACTGGTAGAATTACAATTATCCGCACAATATAAAAAATTTCCATCCAAGGAAAAAACACAATTCCCTCCATCGGGATAAAAAGGTGGGGCAACAATGCCTGGTACGTTAGTTGTCGCTGAATTCATAAATCCATCGCTTGGATTCACTACAATAACAGATTGAGCTTGTCCAGATTTGTGAAAATTCCATATATAATTTCCAGTTGGATGTATTGCTCCTAAAATAGTCCAAGAAGGGGGTGTAATGATTTGTTCACCTAAAAATGTACCGCTAGTATCAATTTGATACTTAGCTAGATCATCATTTGCTCCTGACTGAACATAAAAGGCACCACCATTTGGATGGACATAAGGAGTACCTCTATATGTTCCTGCTATAGTCGCAGCAGTAGTAAATGAATTTGCATAAATTAGGCTCCCATCCGGATTTCTCAGAAAGGATTTAAGTGCAGTGCCTCCACCAGTTATAATATGTTTGCTATTCCATAAAAACATATCCGCAGAAATTCCGGTGGAGTAGTATTTAAAAGAGATAATGTTCCATTTGAATTCACTGTAAGCGCAGTAATATTTTGAGTTTGGATATTTAACACATACAATGTATTAATCGTAGTACAACTAATAGTAACACTGCCTACATTAGTCGTAACCGTTCCTGAATTATTTGAAATCGTGCAAACATTTCCAGAAGGTTGCGTCGTAATCGTAACGTTATAGGCTGTGCCAGAATTTTCTGAATTTGAAAATTGAAAACTACTCGCACCAGAAGAAACAGTCAAAGATTGATTTGCCGTAGTTCCGCTCGAGAGAACTAGTCCTGATTGGGTTAATCCTGTTATGCTACCACCTAAAAAAAAATTAGAAGTAGTTGGTGTTGTCTCATTTGTATTCAGAATTCTACTTTTAGGTAACAAGCTCAGTAGTGCGGCAATAAATGCAGAAATATCTGGAGCCACCAAAGTACATTGAGACACAGAGGAAATTAAAACCATAATAGTAATAACTTTTAAATTTTTCACAGGAACCTTTATAGTAGTTAACACATGCTACATTGAAATTTGCAACTTTTTTCCATGTTTATCTATTTATTTACGAGTAAAAACTTGACAAATTCTAGTTTGGATGTGCCGATTCAATAGTGCTAAAATTAACTTCTGGAGAATCACTTGGAAAAAGATGAGTTTAAACTTTCTAAATTTACCATCAAGCTTAAGCTAATTGGGATTAACTCGTTGTTATTCATCGTTTCTTTCATGACAATGATTCTACTCGCTACTTACTTCTTTACCCAGGATAGCACAGTGAAGGTAGAAGAAACAGAGCTTAGAATAGTAGACACAGTCGGCTCTAAAGTCAGATCTGATTTAGATTCCATTGTTGAAAAAATTGACCTTCTTTTATTTTCCTTTCAGCAAAATTTTAACAACAAAGATCAAAAGAAAATTTTCCTAGAATTATTTTTTAATAATGATCCTAACTTCTTAATGGTTGGAACATACTCAAAAGAAAATGATAAACTTAAACTTAATACTGCGGCTTACAACCAGAAGGCGCTAAAAGAATTTCAAATTTCAGAATATGACATAGATAAGATCATCCATGAAAATTCTCGCCACTTTCTAAATTCTTTTACGGGCAAATCCATTATCCACAACGTAAGCGCGGGCATGAAGCATCCTACCTTTGCACTCAGTATCCCTTTTCAAAAAAAGCAAGATGAGATTATAATTTGCATTGTACATACAGATAAAATCAAAGACTCCTTTCAAAAATCAAAGAGTGAGGTAACAGAGGTTTTCCTCGTTAACGATCAAGGGGATGTAATTGCTCATCCTGATTCGAAGATGATTATGGGTTAAGTAAATCTTTATGAAGTACCCGTTGTAAAAGAAATGCTTACCAAAGAATTTAAAAATAAAAAAATCCTATTCAAAGATAAAACTAGCGGAGACTATTTCATCGGGACTTATAAAAAAATTGGATTTGCAGGTGCATGTGTAATTTCGACTGTTCCCGAAAAAGAAATTTTTAAAAGCGTATATCAAATCCAGAGAAACAATTTCATTATCATGCTAATTAGTATTTGCTTTGCGTTTATCGTAATTTATAATTTTTCTCGTACGATTACTACTCCACTTCTCAAACTTGTAAGTGCGACGAAAGAAATTGAGAAAGGAAATTTTAGAGTAGATATTTCTCCAAGCTCTAAAGACGAAGTGGGACTTTTAACAAATTCGTTTGTCGAAATGGGAAAAGGTTTAGAAGAAAGAGATAAAGTCAAAAATATTTTAGGAAGCATGATTGATCCAACTGTGGTAAAGGAAGCACTCATAGATTTATCTGCTCTCAAGCGTGGTAAAGAGACTGAAATCACTGCGTTTTTTTCAGATGTTGCAGGTTTTTCTAC
>JANYCR010000203.1 GCA_025360185.1 Leptospiraceae bacterium
CAAAACTTTCAAAGATGATAGATTGTTTTTCTTTAGGAATTCCAATCCCTGTATCCTGCACAGAAATTTGTATAGCGTTTTCTATTTTATTTGCCCGAATGATTACTCCGCCTTCATGTGTGAACTTAATTCCATTACCTACGAGGTTAATCAATATTTGCTGCATTCTATCTTCGTCAGCATTTGCAAGTGGCAAATCGTCCGAAATCTCTATCGAAAGAGAAAGCCCTTTTGCTTTTGCGAGTGGCATTGATAGGCTTATAACAAGCTCCGCTATCTTACGAGTATCCACAGCTTGCTTCTTCAATTCGATCTCTGCATTTTTCAACTTGGAAAAATCTAGAATATCATTCACGAGAGAAGAAAGCCTTCTTCCGCTTGATATAATCATTTTGGAGTTCTTTTGAATTTGAATAGCATTTGAAGGCTCAAAGAAATTCGATTCAGCAAGCCCAATAATTCCATTCAAAGGAGTGCGAAGCTCATGCGAAGTATTCGCTAGAAATTCATCCTTCATCTTATCCGCTCTTGCAAGGGTTTCGTTCTTTTGCGATAACTCCTCATTCAATCGGTCTGATTCATTAAACGCCTTCACATATTTGTTGGCGAGGATTACTGCGATGTTTAAAATTAAAATAGGGAAACAATATTGCATAACGGATGCACTTGGAGAAAATCCCATTCCTGCTAAAATATCGTAAATTCCTCCTATACCTAAAATCAAGATTCCGAACAGTAATCGAATTGCATCTTTGTTTTTTTTTAATGCAAAAACTAGAATGAAGACAAAGCAATATACTATCAACAAAAGTGTTGTTATTTGCCAAGCCAAAAGAACCTGCCGTATAAATGGCAAAGTTGTGCCTATTAAAGTGCCAATATTTAATAACAGAAACCAATAAGAAAAACTTTTTATAAATAAATTGATCCTTCCTTCTAAGAGTTGGAATATAGAGGTAGAGAAAAAAATTGGTATTAGCGTAATAAAAAACATCTGGGTTTTAAATTGCCAAAATCCATTAGATCGAAATAAAATATCCCGACTTGGGGTTCTAAAAAACCAATAAAGCGTAACTATTAAACAAAGTGATCCAAATAGAAAATTATGCAAATCTGTTTTACGTTTAAAATACAAGAGAAGATGATACATTCCCGTTAGTAAATAAATAGAAAGTAAAGAGAAGGAAATGATTTCTCCTGTATAATAATCTGAAAACACCTCGCGGCTAATTCCTATTTTATTCGCTAAAGTGTACATTTCCCAATATGAATTATCCGCATCCTTATAAAAGGCAGCCGAAAATACAATTGGGGTTTGTGGATTTTTAAATGTATTAGGTAAATTGGTCAAAACCGAATTACCCCACGCTGATCTATCTGAACTTCCTTCTCTAAAAAAAAGGTTTCCGTTGATATAGAATTCTATTTGGTCATTGGTCAAAAAGTCCGAGCGAAATGCAACTGGCTCATCGCCTGCAAAGAAAGCTTCTGCTTCTTTAGGAAGAGTGCGTTTAAGTGTAATCCAACCATCGCTAGAAAGATATTTCTGATGTGAGAACGGAACCTGAATTTTCTTCCATTCCAGTTTGTCCCATGTCTTTGGATCGGGATGATGTCCTGCGGTATATTCCCATTCGCCGTTGAGCGAAAAAATATTGGGATTTGGTTTACAATTAAATAAAAATAGGAAAAGGAATAGTAAGCAAAGAAATAATATTTGTCGGTGCCGCATAATTATCAAGTTTTACATCCAATATGTTTTTATGAAACTATATTTTTTTAAGATAAACCTAGGTTTAAATTCACTTACAGATAGTTAAGAAGAATCGAACGCAATTCTATTTTTTCCGATAAGTCTGTTCGTGACACGACGTCACGAACCCTAGAACGAGTAATAAAATAATTCATGGTTGCGACTCCTAAAGAGTCTTATCAAAAAATGGCGTCTAACTTACAATTCTCCGTATTTCGCTGATCCGCAGTTAATAGAAAAAGACAATATAAATAAAAAGTCACATCGTTTCGGATGACAATGCGAAAACACTGCTTACCCGCTCTGTCCTCAGCCACAAAACCAACTCTGCGTCTCCGTGCCTCTGTGGCTAATCCCTATTTCCCCACCTTCAAGAATATCTTAATCTCTTCATAATCAACGCGATCTAATTCCAATTTTAATTTTTCACCGAGAAAATATGTTTTAGAAAATTTCTTGGCGTAGAAAGAGAAATCATTGGGCATAGTGAGTTCGATTTCGTTTGTGAATTCGGTGAATGGGACTGCACCTTCTGTGAGAATTTCGTCTAACTCTACAAATACAACATGCGGCTTAATGCCAGTAATCGTTCCGGTAAATTCTTTCATTCCGGTAGTTTCAACAAAGCGACATGCTTTTAGTTTTAGAATATCTCGCTCTGCATCGGCGGCGCGTCTTTCTTCTGTGGAAGTGTGAGTTCCCATGATCTGAATTTCATGAGCGGTATACGCGTATTCTTCTTTCATGATGAGTGCTTCGAGTGCGCGGTGGCAAACCAAGTCCGGGTAACGGCGAATAGGCGAAGTGAAATGACAGTAGTCTTTAAAACCAAGACCCCAATGTCCGAGTGCTTCTCCACTATAATAGGCTTGCATGAAACTTCTAAGCAGGAAATAGTTAAATATCTTTTCTGCGGGGTGATTTGCAATTTCTACAAGAGCGCGCTTAATATCATCGTATTCGGTAGTTTTTAATTGGTATTTGAACCCGTAGAGTTTTAGAAACTCGTTTAGGTTTTCTAGTTTGTCCTCGTCCATCGTCTCGTGGATACGAAAGAGAGCGGGGATTTTATTTTTTCGTAGATGTTCGGCTACTTTAATGTTAGCCGAAAGCATCATTTCTTCAATTAAAATATGACTGTTTAGTCTCTCGCGGGTTTTAATTTCCACAACCTTACGATTGTCTTTGTCTGTTACGACGTAAGTTTCTTTGAAGTTTAAATCTACTCTGCCGTTTTCAATTCTTGCTTTCTTTAGACCATTCGCCAAACGCATAATCTTAAATAGCCAGTTGTCAGCATTTCCTTCTAGGATTTCTTTTTCTGCTCTCTCGTACGTATAACGCTCATCTACCTTAATCACGCTTTTGTAAAACTTTGCCGAATAAATTTTCCCGCTATAGTCTCCTTCCATTTCCACTGTGAAAGCCAGACGGTTTTGTTTTGCAACAAGGCTGCATAGATTTTCTGAAAGCTCTGGAGGAAGCATTGGAACTACTTTATTTGCGAGGTAAACAGACGTTGCCCGGTTGTATGCCTCTTCGTCAAGACTTGAGCCCTGCTTCACATAATACGAAACATCCGCAATATGCACATAAAAACGTAGGCGCTTTTCTTCTTCGATAAAACTAATTGCATCGTCAAAGTCCTTTGCGGTCTCACCGTCAATGGTGACAGTGTATAAGTCGCGGAGGTCAACGCGCGTATGCCAGTCATCAATCGTGTCTTCTTTAATTTCATCCTGGAAGTTAAGCACGACTGTATCAGGATAAACCTGGTGGTAATTGTATTTCATTAGGATGCGGTTAAAGTCAACATCATCTTTTTCCCCTGCTTCTAGTTTGATAAATGTTACTTCGAGTGTAGTCTGTTCTTGAAAGGCGTGTTCTTTTAATTTTACAATTAACACATCCCCAATCTGAATGGACTTTGCGATTTCTGAAAGCATAGTCTTCTTAGAAATAAGACCTTCCTTTTCTTCGCCTGTCATATCTAAGAGCTTACCATGAATATACCCACCTTCCATATCAGTGACTTTCATACGATAAAGCACTCTTCCCCGCTTTAGAATATTAATCACTTCTCCTTCGAGCCTGTCTTTTTTTCCAATCCCAATTGGGATGACTTCTACAGTGTCACCCGAAATACTCGTATCCACATAACTACCCGGAATGAAAATTTCATTTCCAGAGGCTAACTTTACGAATCCGTCCCCACGGCGGCTAAGAGAAATTGTCCCCGACATGCTAAACGGTTTGTGAACTTGAATGGTCTTTTTGTCTAATTTGAGAAGACCTTCTTTTTCGAGTAACCAGAAAAGTTCTTCTATTTCAACTTTTCTTTCATCGTCATGTTTGCGTTTGTGCTTTTCATGCTTCTTGTGTTTTTTGTCTTCTTTTTCTTCTAGGAAAATTTTATAAATATCTGATTTAGTTATTTCTTTTCCTGCTTTAAGTTTTAAGTATTCTACAATACTTTTGATAAATTTATTTGGTTTCATTGTTTCCTTTATTATTTATGATTTCGTTAAGATTTGTCTGCCACCGAGGCACGGAGACACGGAGTATTTTAAAATGTCACTAAGTAGATTTTCGATATTCTTCAATCTATTATTCGTCTATTTCTAGAGTTGCTAACCCAAAAAACTATATGGATGCTCTATACATCATTCTCTGTGCCTCCGCGTCTCGGTGGCAACGCTTTTTTTTCCCAAGCATATGCTGTTTCAAAAAAAGACTATTCACAAAAGAAATTCTAGGAAATTCTGTGAAATCATCCGTGTTAAAGTTCAATAAAATCAGGCTTATTAAAGCGATCGTATTCTCTTTATTCTTGGGGATCACCGTTTCTTATCTTGTTTATAAATTTAAAACTTCTGAATCGAAGTCAAAGGCTCCCCTTGCTATAGATGGAATTTTAGATACAACTAGCTGGAATTTCCAAAAGAAAGGCTTTTTGAAGCTAGACGGAGCCTGGGAGTTTTATTGGTTAAAATTCTATACTCCTGAAGATTTTACTTCATCGAAATTACAGGATTTTTCCAAGCCGACCTACGAACCAATCCCATCCGTCTGGAATTCCTACCAATTACAAGGCAAGCATTTACCGGGAAACGGCTTTGCAACGTATCGGCTCAGGGTTAAATTAAAAAACTTCAACCAAATCTACGCAATAAAAATTATAGATGTAGCAACCTCTTACAAAGTATGGATCGACGGAGAGCCACTTTGGAAAGCTGGAACTCTTGGAGCGACTAGAGAAGAAATGTCTCCCGCTTATAACTCGAAGGTAATAGAATTTAAACCAGAAAGTGAAATGGTAGAAATTATTTTTCAAGTAGCTAATTTTTATCACGCGAAGGGTGGTCTTTGGAATTTTGTAGAATTTGGTCTTGCGGAACATATTGAAGAATCCCGCGAGTCGCAAACAAACTTTGAATTCTTCATGTTTGGTAGTCTGTGCATAATGGCATTTTACCACTTCGGGCTTTATGCACTTCGAAAAAAAGATAAGTCTACTTTGTATTTTGGATTTGTATGCTTCATCATTGCTATTAGAATTTTACTCACAGGCGAAAGATACTTATTTAAACTTTCAGAAGATCCAACGTACTGGGTTGCACTTCTCAAACTGGAGTTTATGACTGTTTACCTCACAACTCCTTGTTTTATTCTATTTTTAGAATCCATCTATCCCGATGACACAAAAAAAATAGTTTCCAAGTTTACTCTTATGGCAGGATTAATCTTTTGTACCGCGACTTTATTCATGGACACATTTATTGCAACGGATATTGTAAAATACTTCCAGGTTTTAATATTCTCTCTAATTCTATACATTGGTTATATTTTGATCATCATTAATAAGAGAAAAAGAGAAGGGGCTGTATGGGTTGCCTTCGGCTTACTTGTATTTTTAGGTACTCTTCTTAACGATTTACTCTATGCAAATAATTTTATTTATACAGGGTTTCTTTTTCCTGTGGGGCTATTCGTGTTTATCTTCTCACAATCTTTCATTTTATCCATGCGATTTTCTAAAGCATTTACAATTGTAGAGTCTATGAGCGAAAAATTAATTACATTAGATAAGTTAAAAGATGACTTCCTGGCAAATACTTCACACGAGTTAAGAACACCTCTAAATGGAATCATTGGTATCGCAGAATCAATGTTAGACGATACGACGAGTAAGCTCTCTAATGAAACAAATCAAAATCTTTCGTTAATCGTCGCAAGTGGGCGAAGACTCAGTAGCCTTGTAAATGACATTTTAGATTTTTCAAAATTGAAAAATCACGAAATCGAACTACAGATTAGAAGAATCGATTTAAAGCAAGTTGCAGACCTTGTAATCAAGTTATCAGAACCGTTAATCACTGATAAAAATTTAGTACTCATCAACGCGATTCCAGAAGACTTTCCAGAAATTTATGCGGATGAGAACCGGATAATGCAGATTTTCCACAATCTTATAGGAAATTCTATTAAATTTACAGAGCATGGTGAAATCAAGATATTAGCAGAAAATAAATCAAATCTAACTACTATTTATATTTCTGATACTGGAATCGGGATTGCAAAAGAAAAGTTTGAAATTATATTTCAATCATTTGAGCAGTTAGATAATTCAACTTCCAGAGAATACGGTGGAACAGGACTCGGTCTTGGAATTACCAAACAATTAGTAGAGCTTCACGGGGGCAAAATATGGGTAGACTCTAACTTAGGTAAAGGCTCCACTTTTTATTTTACAATTCCGTATTTAGATATGGAAGAAAAAAGAAACTCTAATCCAGCTCCATTAATCAAAGGCCAATTTTTCTTTCCAGAATTAAAAACAGAAGTTCCGGTTCCTTTAGATAAAATAATTGAGATACCAAGAGAGATCAAATCAACGGAAAGATTTACTATCTTAGCGGTAGATGACGAGCCTATCAACTTGCAGGTAATAGTAAATCACCTCCATGATCTAAACTACAAAGTGCTTACAGCTAATAATGGGAGTGCCGCACTCAAGCTGGTAGAAAATGAAGTTCCTGATTTAATTTTACTCGATCTCATGATGCCTAAACTCTCCGGCTACGAGGTATGCAAAACTTTACGTATGAAATATCCTATTCACACTCTTCCTATTATCATTCTATCTGCAAAGAACCAGACTAACGATATTATCCTCGGACTAGAGATTGGTGCGAATGATTACATGCACAAACCATTTCATAAAAAAGAGTTACTCAGCCGTATCCACAATCAACTTTCGATCAAGCAAGCAATTGAAGACAATGGCAGACTAATTACAATGGAAAAAGAATTACAAACTGCAAAGAAAATTCAAGCTGATATTCTGCCGGATAAAATTCCTGCTCTAGAAGGAATCAAAATAAATACTACTTATTTACCAATGCAAACTGTCGGTGGTGACTTATATGATTTTCATGTAATGAGCAAAACAGAGATTGGGATTTTAATTGCTGATGTTGCAGGGCACGGGGTATCCGCTGCGATCATCATGGGAATGGTAAAGCTTGCTTTTAAAATGCATAAAGAATTTGCGAACGACCCTGCAAGACTTCTAGAAAAGATGAACGAAACACTATTTGGAATCGCCGGCAAAGGATACGTAACCGCTGGTTACTGCTATATCAACCTGGAGAAAAAAGAAATTACATTTAGCAGCGCCGGTCATCCAGCTTTAATGCTTTTACAAAGTCGAGCTACCAATCTTCAGGAATTCCAACCAAAGGGTGCAATTCTTGGAGCATTTCCAAAAATCAAATGTACCAATGAGCTAAGTGCGATTAGGCTCGGTGATAAAATATTACTCTGCACCGATGGAATTTTAGAAGTCAGAAAAAACCCAAATAGCACAGTCTTCTACGGCGAAGAAAGATTTAGAGACTTTATACAAAGCAATGCACGTATTAGCGGACAAGATTTCTTAGCCGCTATTATTGAAGATGTAAAAACCTACCGCGGAATCGAAGACGAGTTGGTAGGCTTTGAAGATGACATCACACTTGTATCTATAGATATAACTTAAAATATATCATCGGCGGGGATTTCGTCAATTTCTGGCGCAAAATGGCTAGTAGGCGATGAAGATGAATGACTGGAGTCGTGTGAAGGTGTAGAATCAGAATTGGATTTTCCGCCAAGCAATTGGAAGTTCTCTACACGAATTCTAACTTTACTGAGTTTCTTTCCGTCAGGTCCATCCCAAGTAGATTGTTCAAGCCTGCCTTCTATCATAAGTTGTTTGCCCTTCCCTCCGTACTGTTTTAAAATTTCTGCGAGCTTTCCCCATACTGAGCATTCGAAATAATTTACAAGGTCTTTACGGGTTCCATTGTCCATATAACTGCGATTATTCGCAATGCTAAAGTTAGCGAGCGAAGTCTGACCGACCGTTTTAAATTCAGGGTCTTTTGTCATTCGTCCTATTAGAATTACATTATTTAAGTCATTTGCCATTTTATTCCTCTTTAAGATAATTTCATTTTATAACTACATCCAGACAAATTAGGTTTATTCTTAAAAGAATTTTTTAAGGATTTCTTTTTTCCCGATTCGTTTCATTATAATGATAGACCTTGGAAAGTATTTTTTCAAATGCCTGTAAATGTTTTATATAAGCCTCGCGCTTAAATTGATTTCTAAGTGGATTGGATTTAGTATTCTCGATGGACTGTAATGTATACTTTCTTGCAGTGATATTGTCTTCTGAATCCTTTTTTGAACTTGAAAAATACTGATCTGACTGGCTAGTAATATAAATCTTATCATCATGATCTGGATTTCCGAGCGGATCTGTATCTATTACTTCTATGAATTTTTTATCTAAGCTTAAAAGATTATGAGAAAAAATTTGACTTTTTATTTTTAGAAGCTTTGTTGCCGGAGAATTCTTATTATCCGCCTCATCCTTATTAGCTACCGAGAAAAAAAGAATCATAGACTTGCTTCTAGGTCCCCGGGCAACACCCTTATCACCCTCCACAAAATCAAACTGCTCTATCTTAATACAATCCCCTACTTCCCGCTGATCTTTAATAGAAATACAATCATCACCCTTTGTAATTCCTTTTGTGATGATTGTTTTATGAGGAAGATATCCAATCTTCATAGTAAAAAGATTAGAATATTCTACAAAAGAAGCATTCACCTCTGCTATATTTTGGTTAAGAAGCAACTCCGCCTTACGGATATTTGCCCCATATTGTTTATCTTCTTTGGGTTGATGAATAATAAAAGGCTCTGATGACTCCTGCGCCAAAACAGGAATCATTCCCCAAAGCAAAAAAAATATATACCGCATAATTTAAAACAAATTAAATAGCTAACTAAGGATTTGCTTCCTTAGAAGCAGCGTTATTTCCTGAGTTTTCACTCGATTGGGAATCACTTTGCGGCTTCTTGGATTTATTTCCATACCTTCTAAATCTATTTCGATATTTATTTCGTTTAAAGGGCTTTCCGTCCTTTGGCTGAAGAGTATCCCCTTTTTCCTCAACTGGTTGTTTTACAACTTGTTGCGGTTTATCTTCCGTATCCTTAAATGGAATTTTCTCTTCTAACTTCTCTATTCTTTCTATCTTTTCTAATTTGTTAGAATGATGGTTATTAGAATTTTCTTTCGGGGTATGTGACGGTTTATTAAAGCGTTTTGGTTTTCTTTCCCCTCGTTCACTTCTTTCTCCTCGTTCACTTCTCTCATTTCGAAAGGATCTAAATCTTTCTCTTTCCCCGGCACCTGCTTCATTGTGTATCATTCGTTGAGAAGGTTTTGGTCTATTGCGAGTAGAAATTTCCCAGAAAAACGCAGACTGTATCGCCTGCTCTTGCTTATCCGCGAGAGCATTGATTTTATAGACCATGAAAGCTTCGTAGAAAAAATCTTTCTTTCGAAATACTTCATTGTGCGTTGGATTATTTTCTTCGGTCTTGAAAAATCTCTTTTGACTAGCGTAAATTTTAATTAAGCGCTCTTTGTCTTTCTTTGGGATTTCCATTCGAGCACAGATTGGATCAATGGCAGTCTTAATAGAATGAATCATGTTCTGCTTGTTCTTATCTTTTTCTAGGGCGTCATTAATTAAGTCACAAAAGATCAGGGCAAAGAAGATAATCGATGTTAGCTCTTCCCGTTCTTGCAACATTCTATCCGCGATTACTAGTCGTTTGCCTATGTTCGATTCTAAAAAGTCTTTCTGCCAGGATGGATTTTTCTTAGAAACATCTAGGGCTTCTTTAAATAGAACATCTAAAAGATGATTCTCCGCTAAGCCATTAAATATTTCGGCAGCATGCCATGTGCGGAAAATCTTATTATACTCTTCAAGCATTCTCGAAGAGGAAGCCTTCTCTAGCTCCAGGCGATTTTTTTTGATTCCAAGTTTTGTTTCTTTGTCAAGAGTCAGTCCATGTAGAGTTTGAAATTTAACCGCTCTAAGCATGCGAACTGGATCTTCTTTGAAGGATACATCTGGATTTCCAATGACTTTAAGAACTTTGTTCTTGATATCATCAAACCCACCAACGAAGTCAATGATAGAATCATTTCTTGGATCGTAATAAAGGGAGTTGATAGTAAAGTCACGTCTTGCAGCATCTTCTTTTGCAGTGCCGTAATTATTGTCACGACGCAAAAGATAGTCTTTGTCTTCGGTTTGTTTACCAAGTCTATGGTCGGGAAGAGAACGAAAGGTCGATACTTCAATGATCTTACCTTTGAACATTACGTGAACGATTTTGAATCGCTTTCCAATGATGCGACAATTATTAAAAATATTTTTAATCTGGTTGGGAGTTGCACTCGTTGCTATGTCAAAGTCTTTCGGTTTTTTTCCAAGTAAGATATCTCTAACCCCACCGCCTACTAGAAATGCTTTATGATTGAATTTGGTTAATCTATGCATAATTTTGAGTGCATCTTCGTCGATTAAGTTCTTTCGAATGATATGAGAGTCTTTGTAGTAGCGCTTACCTTCTGGATAAATTAGAATATTTTCAACTGTCTGTGGCTTTTTCTTAAAAAGGTTTGCTATAAATTTTATCATGTGTATATTGTCTAAGCTAGGAATTTATCTATTAAAATCAACAACAAATTGACTGGAAAACTAGGCAGCAAAAACTTGGATGTTAATAGATGTATGAGCTCTAATGGAATTATCGGAAAATAAACTGAATTTGCTTGAGAGAATGACGCTGAAGTCATACGAATTGCAAAAAAGTATGGTAAAGCTCCATTCTTTTGGTAAAACGAAAATATCTCTCCTCTTTATCCCCCATAGCAATGAAAATATTGTAAAAGTTGAGATATCCCATTATTCTCTGGGATTTTTACTTTTAATTGCCGTAAGTTTATTTTTTCTAGGGATTAGTTTTCTAAGTTATTATCTTTATACGAGAGATGACCACTTAGAGCTTTATAGCCGCGGAAACACGGAAAAGGTATTCTTTTTACACCACGACCTAATGGGTGATATCCTGGAAAATGCCATCGATAATTTAGCTTCGGAAACAGAAGATTTAAATAAAGTTACTTGGGAGAGGTCTCTTAGGGACACTAAATTCAATGAAGAACTCGGACTTTTACAGGATACACCCGAAAAGTTAGAAGTTACAAAAAAAACCGAACTCGAGTCCAATATGAAAATATTCATCTATACGGTTGAAAAATTTGCAAGTGTATATGAAAGCCTTTCTGCTCTCAAACCCAATTTCCAAAACTCAATGGATTATTTAGAAACCAGGGAAAGTATTTTTGAGTCAATGCCAAGGGGGCGACCTCTCGGTCCGGGTGTTGGACTAATTACTTCCACCTTTGGGCATAGGGAAGATCCTTTTTATGTAGATGTAGGAGAATTTCATAATGGAATTGATTTTGCTTCCGCGAATGGAACTCCTATTTATGCAACCGCGCCGGGTGTAGTCGCAGAAGCCTTTTCCTCAGATGGTGGACTTGGAATGCATGTTCGAATCAACCACGAAAATGGATTTTTCACGATGTATGGTCACTGCTCCAAATTACTAGTAGAGGAAGGGGATATTGTCAAACGTGGGGATATCATCGCTCATGTCGGCTCGACCGGAAAGGCAACAGGCTCGCATTTACACTATGAAGTCCATATAGGTCTCGACCCGCCTATTAACCCGCAAGAATTTATCAACATAGATTAGTTTTTCCTCTTGATTCGAAAATAAAACACCTATCTCTGGTAATAATATGATAGATAGAATTTCAATTCCATTCCTCGAAGGCATCTGGGGTGGTCCTTCCACATTTTCCATTTTAATGCTAATTGCATTTTTAACAGGTTCAAAATTACTTCCGCTTGAATACAAACGCAAGGGCTTAGTGCCCGAAGCTGCGGATACGATTGTTTTTCTAGGAGTTCTAGGAACTCTAGTCGGGGCAAAGATTTTTTACATCTTTGAAATCTGGGATCAAATCTTCGTAGTCCCCGGAATGTTTTCTTATCCCTGGACTCACTGGAACGGTTTCCAAGAGTTAGCCGATCCTGCCTGCGAAGCTTGTAAGACTAGCATGGGACTTTGGAGTTCGCTTTTTAACGGAGGCGGTCTGGTATTCTATGGCGGGTTTTTATTTGGAACACTTTTTATTTACTTTTATTTAAAATGGAATGAATACGACCTTGGAAAATACTACGATGGTATGGCTCCAACTATGGCAATCGGTTATGCAATTGGTCGATTGGGCTGTTTTGTGTCGGGGGATGGTTGTTACGGGTTTCACACTGATGCAAATATTCCATTACTCGTATTTCAATTTCAAGGCGCACATCCTTCTGGAGTTCCGGTTTGGAATACACCTGTAATCGAATCTATTGTTTCGTTTGGATATTTTTTCTACTTCCACTACTATGCAAGATTTCAAAATTTCAAAAAGTGGAGTATCTTCTTTCAATACATCGCCTTACACGGATTTGCCCGTCTTTGTATAGAATTCCTCCGTGTGAATAAAGCTGTTATACCGTTCGTCGATCCACCGCAAATGGTAAACATCCCAGACGCGAGTGGCAACCCTACTTTTCTCACTGGATACTACTGGCATGGATTTTCACAGTCCCAGTACATCTCCATCGCCTTCATCCTAGTAGCCGCAGTTTTCTTTTTTAAGATGCGGCTATGGGAAAAAGAGAAGGTAGCTTAATTAACCATGCATCAACAATACTCTCAAAGATACTATTAAGCTTACTATCAAAGATACTGTTAAAATTTTTGGACTATAGATGACAGTATCTTTAAGAGTATTGTTGATAGTAAGTTTGATGTATAGGCATCGAAATAAAATGGATTTCTATTTCGAATTTCCAGTTAAAAAAATCTTGACTATTTCTACTTTCAATCCAAAATAAAATTATGCAAATGCAAACCATTAAACATGAATTTTTAAAGATCGATGGAAAGATTTCTGGAGTTGTCATATCAAAAAAAGAATTTGATAGATTAGTAAAATTTGTAAACGAAGTAAATCAAAAGGCGAAGCGAATTAAAAAAGAAAATAAAAATGAACCAAGCATTGCCGAACTAGAAAAAATTCGTAAAGCAAGAAAGGGAAAAACAATTCCTGTCGATCAATTTTTCAAGAAGTATCTTTAAATGTTCCAAGTCGTAATTCAAGAAGCAATTGAGAAAGACCTAAAAGGGATACCAAAGCAAGATATACTAAAAATTTACAAACGGATTAAGTCTCTTGAGACATTCTCAAACATTGATTCATTCAAACTTGTAAATTCTGATATATATCGAATCAGGCAAGGCGATTTTAGAATATTCTTTGAAGCTGACTTGTTAAATAAAATCCTAACAGTATTTAAAATTTCACATCGAAAAGATTCTTATTAAAAGAATCCCACTTACCAACTCGCTTGTCGCCTGTATAAGTATGGGCGAGGAGTTAATACTTATTTCCCCCAATCCATTCTGCGGATAATACCACAATTCCCAAAGGTGCAATTATTCGGATTGATTTGACTACCATCGACATTGTTTTTATTTATTGCGCTTAATTGGATGGCTGAAAATCCATGCAATAGATCAACTGATGATCCGCTAGGATTATCGGTTGTCATTTCAATTTCGATCAGGTAGTAATTGGCAGGATCTTGTATTTCGCGGAGAAAGATTTTATCGGTAACGGAAAACCTCTCAAGCAGTTCTTTTCCATCATAGTCTTTTGTATCATACAATTCATAAATCGCAATTTTGTAACCTTTGTTATTTCCGTCCGAGGCAACGCCAATGCCCGTAGAAAACATTCGACCCTGCTTGACTAAAATGAATTGAACCCTTTGTTTATTCATTAAGAGAAAATGGTATTTCTTTGGGGCTAAGTAAAACTTTCTTCGCTGTAATTCTTTTTTTACAATATTCACATTCTCACTGAGTGTATTTCCTGAACTATCATCCTGGGAATCCAGGACAACTGTAAAAAGGAGCAGCATTAAGATTATAGTTTGAAGTTTCATTTTTTTAGTACATCATCATTGGACTCAATTAGTTTTTTTATATCTATCGCAATTATATTTAACTCTTTTGCTTTTTCAAGCGGAAAAGATTCTTTATGCGTATGGTTAGCAATTTTAGAAACTTTCGCTAAATACTTTGCAATAGATTCCAATAAGATTTTTTCTTTTTCATTCGTTGATCTATGAATGATAGCAGCTAAAACATCTAGATAAATTTCTGCTATATGTGGTTGTCTTAAAATTTCCGCGTAGCCCGGCGTATAATTATTCATAACCCCTTTACTAGCAATATGTAAACCTTCAAGCCAAGCACCTAGCTCTACTAGAACTGCAAGATTCTCTTTTTTCTTATTATGCAGTGCTTTTTCGATTTGATATTCGAGGTGAATAATTCTATCATCTAAAACAGTTTGCTCTTTTTGTAAAACAACGGCAGTATCTAATGCAGATAATGCTTCTTTGACATCTTCGGTTATACCAAGATTATCCGCTAGTGCAACAAAAGTAGACCTCGCCTCTATGGCTTTGATTTTTTCATCTGCAAATAATAAAACTGTTCCATCAGCAGATCGAAATCCTAAGTTGAGTGCGGTCTGTGCCTCCGTATCATACTTATTTATAGAACTAGGCTCGGCAAGTCCCCTCCATGGAAAACCCATTGAATTTAAAAAATGAAAGGAATGAACAGGCGAGGGCATAATATAGTTTTTCCCATCAATGATAAAATTAAACTGCACATCATCTTCTACCCGGGAAATTTCTATTTTCTGATTGTAGAAATAAAAGCCAGTGACGGCTAACACAGTCATGACGACTAACGTTAGAATATAGTATCTGTATTGGTTGATTTTTTCTGTCATAGTTTTCTTAAATTTAATCATTTTTTCCTAATTAGCGAATGCAAGTTCTCCCATAATCTAAAGCAGTGCAGGGAATTCTTCCAGTGTCCGATCTTCTCATGCCTGCATTCATAGCCCGAATTGGATCGCTATAAAATTCTTTTTCCTCATGGTCGTAATAAAAATCCTTTATCTCTTGTTCTGTCTTTAGGGGCATCGGCGCAAAGGCTACAAGTAAATCTAAGGACGAATACTCGTTATCCGCAGAAGATTCAAGTAGAGTAAGCTCTACTACATAATGATAGCTCTTGTCCGAAATTTCTTTAACATAAGTCCTCGATTCAATTTCTTCTCCATCGAACGCTCTTTCTTTTGCTTCTTCATTTAACTGGGAAAATAAAACCATTCGAAATTTTTTTACGTTTTCATCCGTGGCAACTCCAAAGGCAGTTTTAGAAAGATAAACAGGAACAGTTATCACATAACGCACTGATTCATTTTTTTTTAGACCGATGTGAAACCTTCTTCCGCCTTCCACTGTATAATGCATATCGTTTAGACGAGAAATTACTCGACTTACATTTGCACCAAGTCCCCTGCCAGGAAACACTGCATTTGATAAAATAGGGTTTAATAAAATGAAACTCAGTAATAGGATTTTTAAGATTTTCATAGCTTTAGGCATTAAAATCATTTGAGACTCTATCGTTTTTTCGTCTATTTTTTATTTTACGGAAGTATACAAAAATTATTGAAATGAATCGGTGTTTTCTAGAGCTTGACTATGAACCGAACTTGTCTCTAGATAAGAAAATCATTTTTAAAACTAACTAAAATAATTTCTTATCTAATAGTGATAAATAAAGCATTAAAAACTCGTTAGAGTTCGTTCAAGTTTTCGATTCAAATAATTCTTAAAATAAAGGATATTTCCTCGTATGATACTAAAAAGAAAATTATGTGCGGTTACGTATGTTTTGCCATACCTATTCATTTTTCTACTATCTGCACAGGAAGAATCTAATATAAATCAACAACCTACAGAAATAAAAACAAATACATCGACAGAGGAGAAAAAGGATATTAGCCCCAAGAAAGAAGAAGTTCTAGAAGAAAATTTTTTTAAACTAGAAGATAGAATTGTGGTAACTGCCTCTCGAACAAAAGAAAACCTACAAAATGCTCCAGCCAGTGTGATTGTTATAACAGAAGAAGACATTCGCAATAGAGGCTACGCAAGTATAGACGAGATACTCTACGACTTACCGGGGTTTGACTTATCTTTCTCAAATGGAATTCCTTACATCATGGGTTACCAGCGCGGATATAGAACACCCTTCATGTCTAGAACACTTTTCATGATTGATAATAAAATTCAAAACGATATGTATACCCAAGAAGCAGAGTTGTCCCGCCAAATCCCAATGTCCAACATTAAAAGAATAGAAGTATTATATGGTCCGGCTTCAGCGGCTTACGGTCCTAATGCCTTTCAGGGGATAATCAATATTATCACACATGACGGCTCTAGTCCTAAAAAAGGAAAAGAATCTGAAAATGGAAACTATAGTTCAAGCAAAATTTCTTTGCAAGGTGGAAGTTATAATACCCGAAGCATTGACGCGGGTGCTCATGCTAAGATTGGGGAATGGCTATTAGCCGCATCAGGAAAAGTATTTAAAAGTGACGAGCCAGATCTTTCCAATCGAAGTAGTTACAATACAAACTACTGGTATAGCAATCCAACTGTATGGGGCGGAGTTCGTTACACAAGAAATAATGATAGAACACTTTCTAGTTATTACGATCCCACTCGCGACTACGGGGCAGTAGCCAGTGTGACTAACGGTTCCTTCAAAGTTGGAGGAATCGTTTGGAGTCGTAACGAAGGCTATGGAGTAAAATATCCAGGCGATAGAGCGCAAAACAACGGTATGTGGGAGGTTTTAAATAAACAATCTTATTTGGAATACACGAATGTAATTTCACCAACTCTAACTTCAACTACCTTGTTTTCTTACAGGGAGTCAGCCTTTCGAGGACAATGGTCAGAAGCCGAACCAGATTGGAACAAAGGACGAGAACAATATTCTTATCTCAGTCAGACCTATTGGGGAAATCAAAACAAGAGTTGGCTTTTAAATCACAATTGGGAATACAAAGCCACGAGCAATTTACAATTTACCACAGGTGTAAAATTTGAGAAAAGAGATATGACTAAGCAGTATGACATTCCGGGCTACTGGCCTGGCTCCTATAACTCATGGAATGAATATGAAGGAAAGCCCGCAGTGGATCTAACATCGATTTACCCCAATGGACCAGCGGTGCAACCAAGCAGTAACCCTGTCTATATCAAACTTCCTGATGGGAAAAAAAGAATGCCTTATAATAACATTGCCCAGGTTTATGATATGGGTGGGTTTGCAATTGCAACATATGAAATTGGAAAATTTAGATTTAGTCCCGGAATGCGTTACGATCATAATTCTCTCTACGGGCAATCACTAAACCCGAGAGCCACTGCAATTTATAAATACAGTCGAACAGGGGCTATCAAGCTGTTATACGGAGAAGCTTTCCAAGAGCCAGCTTTTATTTTACTATTTGGTGGTTGGTCGGGGAGAAAGGCAAATGAGAAATTACGACCTGAAAAAGAAAGAACGACTGAGTTAATCCTCATGGACCAATTTCATAATTGGCTTGCTGAGGCTTCTTTCTATTATTCGCGCTATGAAAATGTAATCAAAGAAACAGCCAAAAACGAAGGCTCAAGAAAAATCTATGGGCTTGAACTTAGAAATAAATTTTTATTTGGAAATCCAATTCCAAATTCTTCCAAGCTAGATATTTTCTTTTACTATACATTTACAGAAGCGTTAAGCGAGTCTTATTATAATTTTGATGCTCCGAGAACGAACTGGACACCTACAAACGTAAATCCTGAGGATTGGATTTCGGGAACAACCGTACTCGGTAAATATGAAAATGCCTATTATACGGCTAATCCAAATACTCCTCCACTTCCAAGAAAAAAATCTTACTCCACACTAGGAGATATTTCTCCTCATAAAGTTAGCCTTGGCATAAATCTCCCGATTCAGAATAGAATGAATATTAACCTCCGAGCCAATTATGTAGGACCGAGAGAACTCTACTTGAGTAATGAACTTCGCAATAAGGGGCTACCGCTCCAGAGGGATAAGGGGATTATCCTCGACAATTATGTATTAATCAATGGATCGTTTTCTTTTTTATTCAAGTATACTACACTCGTTGTAAAAGTATTTAACCTGCTCAATCATTCTTATACTCACCCAGGGCAAGAACAGGCAGACGCGGGAAACAATTTTTATGATAGATCAGGCGGTTATAGAAATTCCATTCTACCGCAGCCCGGCAGATATTTTCTGTTTACTTTAAATTTTGAGTTTTAAAAGCTGGAACTATGAAATTTATATCTGCCGAATGGCGTAAACTAGTGATGATGAACTATATCGTGCCGGAGAAATTATTAGAAGAGTATTTACCTAATGGTGTCGAACTCGATCTCTGGAAGGGGAAATGCTTTGTTAGCCTCGTTGGATTTATGTTTGAGAATACAAAAGTTCTTGGATTAAAAATTCCAATGCATGTAAATTTTGAAGAAGTAAATTTACGATTCTATGTGAAACGAATTGTAGACGGGGAATTACGCCGCGGCGTTGTATTTATCAAAGAAATTGTTCCTCGAACTATGATTACATTTGTCGCCAATACTCTTTATGATGAGCATTACACTACTATGAAAATGCGTCATGAATTTTTAAAAGATACGAATTCATTTCAAGTGAGTTATGGATTTTATGCAGAAGAAAAATGGAATGAATTTCAAGTAAAAGCGGATTTAACTCCAATAGAAATGGCAGTAGGTAGTGATGAAGAATTTTTTACAGAGCACTACTGGGGCTATACACGATTAAACGAAAGAGACACAAGGGAATATCATGTTACGCACCCGCGTTGGCAGGCTTACAGGGTGCAAACGCATAATGGAGATTTTCCCACAATTGGGAATGTTTATGGAAAAGAGTGGGCGCCCTACTTTTCTAAAAAACCGGATTCGGTTTTACTAGCAGAAGGATCACCCATTGAAGTACTAACAGCTAAAAAGTTATAATGTGGCTATTTATCGTTAAGCGCTGCAACTCCCGGCAATACTTTTCCTTCGACTAATTCCATAGAAGCACCACCACCGGTAGAAATATGAGACATCTTATCCGCTACCCCTGCTTTATTAACGGCTGATACTGAGTCGCCTCCACCAATGACAGTAATCGCACCGGTCAAAGATGCAAGTGTATTTGCAATCTCTACAGTTCCTTTTGCGAATTTTTCCATTTCAAATACACCTACAGGTCCATTCCAGAAAACTGTTTTCGCTGTTTTAATTGCTGCTTTAAATTCTTCGATTGATTGAGGTCCAATGTCAAGACCCATCATATCAGATGGAATTTGATCAATAGCGACTGTCTTTATTATCGCATCATTAGAGAATGCGCTTGCGACTATCGCATCTGTTTGCAAAATGAATTCTACGTTTTTCTCTTTTGCTTTTGCAATTGTGCTCTTAGCAACTTCTAATTGGTCTAGCTCAACAAGAGATGAGCCAATTTCTTTTCCCATTGCCTTAAAGAAAGTAAATGCCATTCCTCCACCGATGATAATTTTATCTACTTTATCCATTAGCTTCTCGATGACTGTAATTTTAGAAGAAACTTTTGCACCACCGATGATAGCGACAAATGGCTTAGCCGGGTTCTTTACAATTTTTTCTTCTAAAAATTCTAACTCCTTCTCCATTAAAAATCCAGCAACTGCCGGAAGGTATTTTGCGAGAGTCTCTGTAGAAGCATGTGCTCTGTGAGCAGTTCCAAATGCGTCGTTTACATAGATATCACCATACTTGGCAAGTTCACTTGCAAGTTTTTCTCTATCCTCCGCATTATCGGAAGTTTCCTCCTTATGAAAACGAGTATTTTCCAAAAGTAAAACCTGTCCTCCAGTAAGTGAGTTGACAGTGGCTAATACTGCTTCACCAATGCAACTATCTGTGACTTTTACTTCGCGCCCTAAGACTTTTGCAAGGTGAAGAGCGATAGGTGCCATACGGTGCTGACCATTTAAGTAGTCTGCTTCATTAAAAGGCTTACCAGCCTTATCCGCTTTTTCTTTAGCTTTCTTTGTATCTTTTTTAGGATCCCCCAGGTGAGACATTAGAACAATAGACTTAGCACCATGCTCTAGAATATATTTAATAGATGGTAGGGAAGCTAGAATTCTTGTATCATCTTGAATAACTCCATTTTTAATTGGGACGTTGAAGTCCACTCTCATGATTACTCTTTTGCGACTTACATCGATGTCTTTAATAGTTTTTTTACTAATCCCCATTGGTTCCTCTTTCTTGTAATGATTTACATTGAAATCCTGAATAATGCCGTTTGAAAGGAAAGCAATTTTTTTAATGCTATTTACCTCTTTAAAATATTTACTGTAAAAATCAAAATTTATTGATAGAGAGAATCATTCTTATGAAAAAAATTAAAATCAACCAAGAGTAAAATCGGTGTAAGCTTCGAGTTTGGAACTGAACTCGGTCCTGATTCTACAAATATGATCTCCGATACAATTGAACTTACTAAGCCGGATATGTTTGCAACGGATACTCTCAATATAACGCCCGAAGCCGTAGACAAGCTGGGAACGGATTACGACGCAAATGTAAATGTATTTTCCAAAGGCAAACCAAACGATTTGAATTTTCTAGATTGTCCTCCCTTGCAAGATAAAATTACAAACCTACTTGGCGGTAATCATGTGATTAAATGTGGATTGTTGAAAGTTAAATAAAGAGTGTAAATATTTTAATGCATTTGGTATTATTTTAGTTCTTTTTTTTTCTTGACCGTAGCTAGTATAAAGAGAAGTTTTAGATTGATACTAATGAATACTTTAACTAAAGGCCGGCAAAAAAAAATTTCTGCAACATTGAATTTCCTTTTTCTTGTATTCTTTCTGACTCAATGTAATATAACTGAAGATACAGAGTGCAAGAAGCAAAAAGAAGGTGCGAGTCAATGTATAAATTCTTTTATTTTATTCTGTTCGAGCAACAAGGCAAGGACAGAATGCAACGGAAGTTTAGAGTTCACTCTTTTCATTGGCACTTTATGTAATTACGATGCGCCATGTAAATCAACCACAGACGATGTTGTAAAAGACCAAAACATTTCAGCAGATTCAAAATGAAAATTCAAAATAATAAACTGAGAAAAGGAATGACGTTAATCGAAATCATAGTAGTGATTTCAATTCTTGGACTTCTCATGGCACTGATGGTAAGTAGCATTTCAGGTCTTGTCAGACCTTCATCAAAAGATACAGCCGATAAATTCAAAGCAGGGCTTTATTATGCGTATCAAACAGCAGTGATATCAAATCAAACAGTTTTGTTTGATATCGACATGGAAAAAAATAAATACACGGCATCCAAGCTCATTCGTTCAGACGAAGGACTCAAAGAAAAAAAAGTTTTAGAAGTATCTCTTCCTTCTAATAACCGCGTTGTGAATGTCACTGACCTACGCGGTGTAAAATATGAAACCGGACATCTAGTAATACCTTTTACACATGACGGGGTTTCGGGGGATTATAATATTCATATAGGAGAGGACGCAAATACGATTACCAAATCTGTCTTGCTTTACAGATACAATGGGAAAATTGTAGTAAAGAACGGGGACGTAAATCGAAGTTCTGGTGCCGGTCAAGACAACACCTTTCGTATAAAGGATCCAGATGAAGATAAATAAGATTAGGCGCGGCTTCACGCTGATTGAAATTTCTATCGCTCTCGCTATTGCCGCAAGCGCGATTGTATTTACTTTTTCTCTCATCAGTAAAGGCTTGTCCTTGCAACGGCAAGCGGTTACTCTCACGAATGCGGTATTTTTAGCAAAGATTAAGATGGCGCAAATTGACGCGAGTCCTAAACTCGAAACGACCAGTTCGAAAGGTGAAATCCCCGGTTATGAAGGTTACCGGTATGAAACTGAAATCAAAGAAGAAGAACTAGATCTTTTAAAACTTTCCGAGCAAGGCGGCGAAAAGAAAAAGAAAGCAAATCCAGATGACCTACTCGGTAGTAATGCAAATTCTAAAATGGATGACCTCTTAAAAAAAAGAGGAAAGACAACTGGCTCTAAGACCGGTGGGATAATCAAGGTTTTCCGCATCAAAGTAAGTATTTTTTTTCCTTCCGGTTACGGCGAAAAGGTATATGCCGCTGAAACTTTAAAGTCGAGCACTTTCTAATTATATGAAACAAAGACATTTACGAAAAGGAATGACGTTAATAGAGCTTTCTATTGTGGTAGCTATACTCGGTGTTATCTTCAGTGGAATTTTTGGAGCCTACTATGCTGCACTTAAAATTTCGAGAGACTCTGATCCACGCGGCGGAACTACGAGAAAAGATATTTTTTTTGCCCTGGAAAATTTACGATCTACTTTTTCGCAAGTATTTTACGTTGCAGGACACAAGAGACTTATCTTCGAAGCAAAAACAGAAAGCACAACTGGTGGTAGAGCGGATAGTGTAGTGTTTGCCGCTAATCATACAAACTCGGAAGAAACTGGAAATCCTTCTGTCCGGGAAGTGAGCTATTTCTTACGTCAAATGTGTGACGATTGTGAGTATTATTACTTAATGAGAAGAGAAGACGAAATGGTAGATGCGGATCCGAGAAGTGGTGGAACAGAACACATGATTCTTTCTCATGTAAGGAGTTTTCAACTTAAGTATTCTCAAAGAGGAGACAAATGGCAGGACGATTGGAGCTCTGCTGATTTAAAAAAAATTCCAAAACTTATTCGAATTGAATTAATTGCGCTAGTTGGAGAAACTGAATTAAAATATGAAACTCTCGCGTACCCGGGCTTATTTTTCAAATAAACGAAGAGGAGGAATGATTCTCTTTTTAGTGGCTGCTATCGGCGGATCTTCCTTCGTCATAGCCAATCAATATGCTGGCGATAGGATGATTGACTTCAAAATCGCGAAAGCAAACGCGGATGGCTTTAAAGCCTTTCTACTTGCCAGAGCTGGTATGCAAGGTGGTCTTGGTGCATTAAAAAAAGTCCCGGAAGAAGTCCTATACCAATCCGGCATCGCATTTAACCCCCCCCCTATTCCAATGGCAGGTGGCACTATATACTATCGTATTTCTGCAGAGGATGGGAAATTTAATATCAACGACTTGATTAAGGCATATGACAATTTACCCAATCTAAAAGTTCAGGAAATGATTACCAAACTCTTTGAACAATTAGGAATTCCTAGAGAAAGAATTTTTCCAATAATAGATTGGATTGATGATAACTCCGAAGAAATGGGCGGTGGTGCCGAGGTTTACTATTATAGCAATTTAAAACCCCCAAGAAAAATTAAGAATGCACAAATGTATTCGCTTTCCGAATTGACCGCGCTCAAAGGTTGGAATAGAAAGCTAGTATACGAGTCGCTCAAGAATCCAGAAAAAGAAAAAAACAATTCGAAAGATTTCTTGTCCGAAGAAGAAAAATTACTTGTTACAGATGCCGATTATGTATTATCCAATAACATTACAGCTTATTTACCTTTTAAAGATACGGGAGATGACAGGATAAATATAAATGCAGCTCCGTATCATGTGCTCATGTCTATTTCTGAGTTTATGACTAGACAAGCTGTCATGAGGATTTTGAAATATAAATTAGAAAAAGGCGGATATATAAAAGAGATCAATGATCTTAAAAATTTTGCAGAATTTCAAATAAAAACTACGAGCATGGGAGGCACACCGGCAAGCACTAGTAATACTGGTGCGGCTAATAATAATCAGCCTCCCCCACCCTCTGCGAATACAGGGCAAAACCAGCAGGCTCTGACGCTATTTGATGAAATTGCCGGTCAGGGAACGGCAGTATCTACAGGGCGAGTAAAGACGAAGGGTGAGATATATAAGGTTGTTGGCGTTGGAACGGTTGGCAATGCAACAAGAAGAGTTAGTTGTATATTTGATTTAACAAATGATCAGATTTTATTTTATTCCGAAGATTAAAGAATGTATTATACTCAGTATTTAGCTATTGATTATGGAACGACGCATATTAAGGGAATTTTATTTCGTCAGGTTCTGGGAAGTGTCACCATTTTGCGTCATGAGTCTTTGCAAATTGTTTCCCTTCCCGAAAAACAGTCTGACGAATATGAATACAATATTGTTCGTTTCATCCAGAGCTTTTTTCCAGAAGAATCCAATTTTCTAATTAACATAGCAATGGATAATTTATTTATCCGCGATTTAGTCGTTCCGTTAAATTCAGAAAAAGCAATCAAAGAAATTCTTCCTTTCGAAGTTGAAAACGTTGTTCCTTTTCCAATTGAAACAATGGTAGTACAGGGTTGTATTTGGTGGGTAGGAAAAGAAGTTTCCAATGTAGTAGCATTTAGTGTTCACCACGATGAAGTAGAAAAGACATTCAAACCCTTTATGAAAAACGACATTCAGCTGAATTGTATTTCAACTGACGCATATTCCTTAAGCTCTGCCATCCGCTATCATCAAGCAAAATCAATAACCGAAAAAGTAGTCGGTCAATTAGATATTGGAGGAAAGCTTTGTATCTTTAATGTAAACAGCGATGGACTTCTTAGCCATTCTCGTTTTTTTAGTGGGGGAGGTTTTCTTGTCACAGAAAAAATTGCCCAATTTCTAAAAGTCGATTTTCATAGAGCAGAAGAAATCAAACTAGCTTTCAATTTTTCCTTTGAATTAGTAGAAGAAGAATTTAAGCTAGAATTCATAAAAATCAATCATCTCACTTCAGACCAATATGATGGGATAATTCAGATTATCCTAGACTCCTTTGACCAAATCGCTGGAGAAATTGTTAAGAGTATATATGCATTAGCTCCCATTCATCGACCTTCAATTATTTATCTTTCTGGGGGCGGTTCCTCCTTTAAGGATGCTGCTAAATACTTAACACTTAAGATTGGAACTACCGTTAGTCCATATACTTTTTTAGAAATTGAAGACCCTTCCTTTACAACTGCATTGGGAACAGGTCATCATAACCGCTTAAAGAAATCGGATAAGGTTGATTTTTTAACTCCAGAATTTTCAAAGCTAATGAAGAACACGATTCGTCTAGATGCATTTAAACCCCATCTGATTATAGCTGGAATTTCTTTATTTATTTTGCTTACCGTATTTTTCGTGCAAATGTTTGTGGATACTCGTAAGTTAAGCGCATACGAGGCAGAGCTTAGAGAAAAATATAAACAAGGCTTTGGAGTAGAAGTCCCTGAAGACGAAGATGTAATGTCTCTAGCACAAAACAAAGTCAAAGAGGAAAATAAGAAATCAGAAATCGTAAGACTTTTTTTAAACAAAGAAAATATTCTAGAATTGCTTCTAGACTTAAATCAAAATTTTCCTGCAAAAGATTTTGATTTCATCTTAGATCAATTTACTTTAGATGGAAATATTGTTTCTATTTATGGGAGGGTCAATGAGTTCCAAGACATCGGAGCTGTTCAATCTTCGCTGGAAAAATCGCAAAAGTTTAAGAATATAAAAATAGTGAACAAAAACTTAATCAGTGGTGTTACTAAGTTTAAAGTTCGATTTAAAATTGAACTAGAGATACAAGCGAGCCCTGAAAAAAATACTAGTAAAGAAGAAGACAATGCTCAATAAACTAGATGATCGGGAAAAGCTATTTGTAATTGGTGGGGTTTTAGTTTTTATCATTGTGATTTTTGGGTTATTTATTTCCAAAATCATGGAAAGAAGAACAGCACTCACAGAAAGTCTATCTGAGGCAAGAGGCAATTTTGCGCGGTTAGATAAAACAATTCAGGATTATAATTACTACAGGTCACTCAAGTCAGGTGATGAAATTGATCTTACAAGCATTTATGCAAAGCTAGATCAAATATTAATTCGTTACGGCTTAAAAGATCGCGTACTTACGCAAAAAGATACTTCTACTCCAATCAAAAAAGAATATATCAAAATTACAATTGATATAAGTTTACGCTCTGTTAAACTCGCAGATGTTTTTAAAATGATCTATGATATTGAAGTAATGAAACAAATAAATAGCAAAGTAGATTATATGAACTTTATCAAACCTCTTCCTGGTAAGGAAGAGTATGATGTGAATATTCGATTTTCCTCGTTTACGAAGGTGAAGAAATAAATGGCTGAAGAATTAGAAAAAAAAACTGTCGAGCAAGAAGAAGACATAGAAGAAGTTGCTCTGGACGAGCTTGGTTTTGAAGATGACGAGGATACATCAGGTGAATTAAGCTGGAAACAAAAGCTAATACTAATTAACTCCGGGATCATTGCATTCCTATTTTGTGTCGTTTTACTTTTTCCTTATGAAGAATTAGCTAGAACACAAATTTCTAAGTATGCGCTAGAAAATAATTTTGTATTGGAGTTTAGAAAACTAAATCTTTCTTTTTTTTCTACAAAGTCTGTTGATCATTTGATTTACCAAAATAAAGACAATATAGAAATTCGGGCAGAATCTATTGATATTGACACTGGAATTTTTGACTTAATCAAACGGAATTTCAAAGGAAATATAAAGATTTCCTCGTTTAACTTAGAACTAACTGAATATGCTATTAAAGCGAACACGATCAATATTGAAGATTCAAGCATCATTGGTTTTGACAGGGATCTAGCAAATATTAATGGAACGATTAGTATGCAAATATTTGACGGGAAAATTCTTCGTTCTCCCGTTATCCCCATGCTCGACACATTACAAGGTGTAACCATTAAAAGTATTTTGCTCAGCTTAAAGAAGACATTAAACAGTAACCGTCTTACAATTGAGAAAGGAATATTTACTCTTTCAATCGCAAAAATTACCGTAAGTGGTTATATTGAATTATCCCCTGTTTTGAAAGCTTCTAAACTTGATTTAAAATTATGCCCAAAGCTTACTGAAAAATACAGCGCCGAAAGAGAGGACATTGCTTCTAGCCTGCAACTACTTACAAAAGATATGCCGGAAGGTTGCATCCCGATTCAAGGAACTCTCGGAGATCCAAAGATGAATATGCCTGGAGTCCAACCACAACCCGCTCCAAACCCGGGAGTATTATCGCCGGTTCCTGCACCAACGCCTCCACCGCCAACGACGAATCCTTAATATACGGAAGGCGTAACTACATCCTTAATTTTTCTGCCCACATCATCTACTGTATAAATGCAAGTTGTTTCATTATGAATATTACCACAGGCTGAATTTGGTAATTCCTTGAAACAATTACAAGGCACTCCTTTTTTTCCAAGAATATATAGCTTTTCACAGGCAGGCTCTACTGGTTGTTCGATCGTATAGGAGCGCCTTTTCTGCCAGAGCTGTAGAATATCTCGTGATTCTTTTAATGGCAAAGAGGCGGCTAATAGTGCCTTATCGCGCATGGGTAAACTTAGCTCTCTTATATTATCCTTACTTATGATTATTTTCTCAATATCTGCCTTTAAATCTTTTGATTCACATATATGGGTAGTTTGACCCGGAGGACAAAAATAGTTCGCATTACAATTGGAATTTGCTAGAGTAGGAAGAACAGCAGGACAAGAATAATTTCCATAGCCTACAGCAAGGAGTGCAGCGGGCAAATATACAATAGCCCCTCTTTTCATTTCTCGTTCCAATTCACGACAGCCAAGCTCTGCTCCTAGATTGGGATCTGATTTTGCAATTCTTCTAAGAATTATTTCGGAGGCAGCATCGGTTTCATAATGGGGTTTTGAGTTGACTATTCGACGCATATGTGCAATCATTGCAGGCAGATATTCAGGGGTATCCAGATCTGCGTAACGCACTGATCTTTCTAAAGCTAAGACTTCCGATTCTTCCAAAATCGCTTTTCGAAAGACAGGTATGAATTTGCTTTTTTCAGATGCGGATAAGCTTAAGTATACGTCATCCCAGGCTTGTAGAATGTCCATCGAAACAGGACGATTGGCATTAAAAGAAATTGTTTTAATCAGTAGATCGGTTACTGCCGATTCGCCTCCTATTTGTTTCATTTCCTGAACAAGCGAGGCAAATGAAAAATTTCCACATCTCCTTCCGACCATGGCAGGTGCAGCAACACGCAAGTCAGGTACGTCCGTCCAAATGAAATTATCCGCAAATGTATATTCCTTACAGTCTTTGAAGGATCTATTTTCCGAGCCTAGATAAATTACATACCAACTTTCATTTTTTCCACATCGATAAGCAATCCTGCTACCAGACTCTGATTTATTTGTAGAAATCGCTGCTTCAGAAATGCCTGATTTCGAAAGATAGCAACCATACGAAAGCTCTCTACTAGAAAAGCCTTTTCCTAATTGAATGGCTGCTTCCTGGTAGGAGCATGTTCCGCCACCATAGAGTGTAATACAAGGCTTGGTAGTTACCACTCTTATAATCAATTCCGCATGAAGTGGCTCATCGGTATCCGCAACCTTAATTATTTTATTTGTGGAGCATTGTAATAAATGAATAGAACAAAAGATAAAAAGAAGGACTTGAAAGTACCTTCCCAGTTTGAGATATACGGTAGTATGAAACATATTAGTAATTGGATTTCATTCAGAAAAGCTAGTCAATTCAAAATTCTCTTGCCAATTATCGAGTCAACGTCTTTCCCTTGTTAGTTAAAGGTCACATTCGATACGCGATATTAATGTAAACAGAGTCTTCATTATAAAACACGCACTCAGTGACCGATTTTTTCCTCCGCGTCTCTGCGCCTCAGTGGCAAATCCTTCTAAGCCGCCATTACCTTCTCTGCATAAGGATCAGGAAGTGAAAAAGCAAAGATGCGTTTCCATACAGAGGCAAATTGTTTCACAAAACTTCCAGTGTTATAATGCTGACCGTATTGTTCACAAAGTGCTTTGAGTCGTGGAGCAATTTCTTCATAACGAGCAGCAGGAATATCAGGAAACATATGATGCTCTATTTGATGACTCAAATGCCCACTCATGAGATAGAAAAGTTTACTTCCTTCTAAATTAGAAGAGCCTTTCAATTGGCGTAAATACCAGTCCGCTCTTGTTTCATTTTCAATATCTTTAGGTGTAAACGTCTCCGCATTCTCAGTAAAATGTCCACAAAAGATAATGGAATATGTCCAGAGGTTACGCATGGTATTCGCAAGGACATTTCCCAAAAATATCTTAGGAGCCATGAATCCACCAAGTAGCGGAAAAGCGACGTAATCCTTAAAAAGTTGAAGCTCTACTTTTTTTCCAAATACATCTTTGTATTCTTTGAGGGATCTTTTAGTTCTTTGTTTCTTTGGTTTTTCTAAGTATTCTACTTTGTAACCGTGCTTACCAATTCCCCATTCGAAGTTAAACGCGAGAAAGAAATTAGAAATAGATTGAAATAAGTTAACCGGTTTCCAGGGTTGCTCTTCGGAAAGTCGTGTGAAGTGATAGCCATAATCGTGATCTTTTCCAACAACGTTAGTGTACGTATGGTGCATGTAATTATGATAGAATTTCCACTGAGCAGAATCAGAAACGATGTCCCATTCATAAGTGTTGGAATTAAATTCAGGATCATTCATCCAATCGTATTGACCGTGCATTACATTATGACCGATTTCCATATTGTTTAGAATTTTAGAAATTCCAAGCATACTAGTTCCAAGGGCAAACGTAATCGGATCTAAACTAAAGTGAATCAGGAGTCGTCCAACTATTTCATTGTAGCGGTAAGTCGCCTGGACTTTTCTGATATGGTCTGCGTCTTCTTTTCCAACTTTAGATAAAACTTCAGTGCGGATAATCTCTAATTCTTTTCCAAAGGATTCGATTTCTTCTTTCGTTAATGGTTTACTTTTCGTATTCATAAATAACTCCTTGTTATTTTCAATTAAATTTCTAATTCTAAATTTTCTTCTGCACGGCTGAGGCAGAGTTGGATGGTTTCTTCGCCAGACTCCGACGCGGAACCTTCTTGCATATTTGTGACGACACCGGATTTTTTAGTGCAAGCACAGGTATGGCAAATTCCCATACGACAACCGCTTTGCGGATATACGCCATTATCTTCCAATTCTTCGAGTAAGGTTTTCTCACCGTTTAAAAGCAAAGTCTTGTGAGACTTAGTAAGAGTAACCTCTACTTGTTTCGAATCTTTCTTGGAACCAGTCTTTAAAAAAGGTTGGAAGTTTTCAGAGATTAGTTTGTCGTTTGGGATAATCGCCTTTACACTCTCCTGTAAAGTTCCGGGACCACATAAATAAGTGAGTCTTTCGGAAAAATCAGGAACGAGTTCTAAAAGCATTTCTCTTGTGAAAAATCCTGTTTTAAATCCAGCAGAGTCTTCGTCAGTCAAAATGAATTCGACATCTAAGGAAGGAAAGTTAGTTCGCATAGAATTTAACTCCGAAAAGAAAATAATTTCTTCCTTAGTGCGAGAGAAATACAAGAGTTTGACGCTACCTGAATAATTTTCTTTCTGCAAAGTTTTCAGAATGGAATATACAGGAGTAATCCCACTTCCACCGACTACGAATAGAAATTTAGAAGGTAAAACTTCTGGAAGAATAAAGCTTCCTTGTGGCAAGCCAAGTTCGACAAAATCACCAAGTTGCAAATTCTCGTGAACAAAATTGGAGACAAGCCCCGCTTTTTGGCGTTTGACTGTAATGCGGATGTCGGGCTCATATGGAGCGGAGGAAATCGAATAGTAACGAGTAATTCTCTTTCCATTGATTTCAACGGTCACTGGAAGGTATTGCCCTGCTTGAAATTTGAGTCCCTTCTTGTTCACTCGGAGAACAAGTGTTTTAGTCTCTTTGGTTTCTAGATGTATACTGATAATTCTAGCCTTGGTTCTAGAAATGGAATATACTGGGTTTATTTCCTCTAAAAGGAAGTTAAACCAGTCTTTTGGATTGAATAAATCTAGATATTCGCTTGGTTTATGGTATTTAAATGGAAAAGTTTTCATTTCGCCTCTCTTAAGTGAGTAAACACTTGTTCACAAACATACACGTATTATTTTTCCCGTCAACTAAAAAACTGCTTTTTTTCTCAAAGGAATAAAAAAAAGTGAACACTTGTTCACAGAGGATTTTCGATGAAATTAAACCAGAGATACCAACAAAAGCTCAGAACCCGCACTACTCTCATCCAATCAGCACTAAAACTCATGGGAGAAGACAAAAGCCTAGGCTCCCTCAGCCTTCGAGAAGTCGCGGGAGAAGCGGGAATTGTGCCAGCGGCATTCTATCGACATTTCAAAGACATCGAAGAATTGGGATTAGCCCTTGTGGACGATATGAGCGTTAAACTCCGTGTTATCCTCAGAGATGCAAGAAAGAAGGGAGCTTACAAAACCGCGCTCCAAGTTTCGATTTCATTATTTTTCAATTATGTAAAAAGCAACCGGCTCCTATTTCGATTCATCACCCGCGAACAGGTAGGCGGAAGCAAGCGGATAAGACAGGCTATCCGTAACGAGATGTCGTTTATCGCATCCGAACTTGCCTCCGACATGAAACGACCAGGAATGCCCTACTCTAAGTTAGAATTTATTTCCGAGTTTATCGTGACGACAGCCTTTAGCATTGCAGGAAATTATCTAGACTGTGACCCGAAAGACTTAGAAGCGGAACGAAAACTAAAAATGAAAAGCATCAACCAACTCCGTCTTATCTTCAAAGGTGCGTTAGGCGGCAAAAAAAGAGCCTTTCGGCTCCAGGTATGAATTAAAAATTCTGCTTAAAATAAAACGATTTTAATTATGTTTCTAAACTTTAGAAAATCGAACGTACTTACCATTAACCTCATCCCAGAGATTACAGGTATTAGTAGTCTTAAAATAATGTTTCCAGGTAAATGTTTCTTCTTGAATGTCCTCCGAGTATTTTGATTGATTCAAATCAATTTGAGCGGCTAATAGCATATAGCTTGGAATTTTAATATTTAGATGATGGGGGATATGGCAATCAATATGAAAATGCAAGGCTGAAATAAAACGAGGCATTTTATAATTCGTAGTTGATTTAATTTGACCACGATATTGATTCCATTCTTCTTTCGGATAGAAAGACATGTCCTCTGAAGTATGATGTAGAAAAGTATAGAGCGACATCCAGAACTGAAAAAATAAGGCAGGGATAAACCAGAAATGAAAGATTGCAAAAATACTTCCAGTCGCATAACAAATACTACCCGCTACTATACTTCCGAGGCCTGCAAGAATAAAATACGAAAATATTACATTTGATTTATGATCTGCTTTAAATTTAGAAGGGGAATAATGATAAACTACGTTATGAATTAAGGAACCTAGTGGAATAAAAAGTCTTGTTGCCTTATAAGCAAATGCGCGAAATGGGAATTTTCGTTTTAGAGTTTTATATTGATTTACTGTCATCGGTATCCATGCATTATCATAGTATACAGTATCCGCCGACGCATAAAGTTCGTTCGTATGTTGGTGGTGCGCTGCATGAGAATATTTCCACGCATAATAAGGATAAAACGTTGGGATAAATAGAATATGCCCTAATAAGGAATTAAGTTTTTTATTTCCCGTAAAGGACTCATGAGCACAATCATGCCCGAGAACAAATAGTGACGTAAATACAAAACCCATTAGAAACCATGCGACAGGGAATAACACCCAGTATCCTAAACTCCAAGCAAAATAAGAAAATACGCCTGCTAAACTAAATTGTAAAATTCCAGAAAATAAAAACAAAGATGCTTTCTTCGAGTTTGGCTGAAAGCATTTTTCCCGAACCACCTTTTTCACTTCACTTAAAGTTGGTTCTTTCTCTGTCTGTATTTCAAGCGGCTCAAAGACTTGTATCATATAATGCTCCTTGCTCTTAAGTTTCACCATATATCTAACAGCGTTAAAATAAATCAAACACTATTTAATACCGTTAGATATATAGTATTAAAATTATTCCTCTGGAATGATTTTAGTTGCTCTTAATCCTATCTCGAATTTAAGTTAAAAATAGGAATCCAATGAAAAAAACCAAACCTCCTGCTAAAAAAAAGCAACGTAGAATCAGAAATAGCTTAAATCGGGCAGAAATCTTATCGGCAGCCTTAAATATCATTCATACTAGCGGCGTGGAAAGTTTGAGTATGCGAACAATCGCAAAGCATTTGAATTGTAGTGTTGCAAGCCCCTATGCACATTTTAAAAACCAAGAAGAAATTATTCAGGCTCTACTTTACAATGGCGAACAAAAATTAACAGCTGATTTGAATTTAGCACGGGCTTCCTCCAAAAATCCATTTGAACAGATCACGGCTATTGCCCATACCTATTGGCAATTCTCCCTTGAAAACAAAGGCTTACACAAATTAATGTTTAGCTCGGGCGGAGGACTTCATAAAAAACTGTTTCCCGCACCTAGTAGCTACCGAGTTTTCCTAACTACCGTTCGAGATGGATTAAAAAAAGAGTTTAGTGAAATGCCTAGACCCAGGTATAACTCCATAGCAAGGACAATGTGGGCATGGATGTATGGGTTATTGGTATTACAGATGACAGAAATTTTAAATCGTGAGAAGCTCAAACAAGATCCTGTCGAAGAAGGCATGCTTGTTTTTAAAACCCTTTTCCGAAATGCCATCGACGAAGAAAAAACTAAAAACAAAAAATAATTTCTTTCTAAAATTTATTACATGACATTCTAAGAAAATCATGCTTTTTAGTCGCTGAATGTTTAAAAAAATTTATTTAAAACTCACTCTCAGGCTTGAAACATTTACCCACGCTGTTCCCCTGCCGTTTGCCATTTACTTTTCCGTAGTGACCGGCTCAGGCTCTTATCTTTCTAAAGATGAAATGCTTATTGTTGCCCTTGCGGGTTCTATCAACGCCACTGCCTTAATTATTATGGGTTGTGTATGGAGATGGTTTTATTTAAAAAAACTTCTAAGCGAAATTAAATCTATGTATACTGATTCTATTTCCACTGAAGAAAAAATCCAGATCAAACTGAAGCTTTTAAAATACCCTTTCATCGAAGCGCGGATAATCGTTCTTCGCTGGTTAACTGGAATTATCGGCTCTCACTTATTTATCATCCTGGTTGCAGGTTTAAGACCAGGACTTCACCTAACAGCGCCTTTCCTCTTTTTTATGATTACACCCATTTCCTATACTGCTTACTACTTCATTAGTGAAAACGTAATCAGAATTATCTTCAAGCTAAGAAAAGTAAAACAGATTGAAATCGGAATCGAACAAATTCCCCAATTCAATTCTTTCCAGCGAATCATCCTCTCGATGATTGGTATTACTATTATGCCCGTAATCGTTTTAGGCTATATGCTCTTTGGAATTAAGACTGGACTTGTAAAATTAGATGACCCAACTCTACACTTAATTATCATGAGTGTTTTATTTCCTGTTCCCGTAATCATCGTAGGATACGTAGTCGCAAAAACATTTCGAAATGGCATCATGGGAATTAATGAAGACTTAAATCAACTGGGTAAAGGGAATTTTTCAATAGTCAGTATGCCTACCTCTTCTGACGACTTCGGGCTACAAGCGCATAACCTCAATCAAATCATTAAAAAATTAAAATCTATGTACAGCGAAATTTCCGATCTAAATGTGAATCTAGAACACAAAGTCCATCTTCGCACAGAGCAACTAAATTTATCTCTCCAAAAAGTAGAATCACTTAAAGTCCAACAGGATGGAGATTATTATCTTACAAGCCTCTTACTACGTCCTCTCGGTCAAAATCTTGCCATTAGTAAAAATTTTGATTTTTCTTTTTTTGTTAAACAAAAAAAGAAGTTTGAATTTAGAGGAAAGCATAACGAGATTGGTGGGGATATCTGTGTTACCCACACAATTCAGTTACAGGGAAAAACCTTCCATGTTTTTTTAAACGGTGACGCAATGGGAAAATCCATCCAGGGTGCCGGCGGCTCACTCATATTAGGCTCTGTATTTCAGTCCATCATAGAAAGAACATTATTATCCCCTTTGCTCTCAGAACAATCCCCCGAAATCTGGCTCAAAAATGCGTTCATCGAAATGCACAAAATCTTCGAAAGTTTCAGTGGATCAATGCTCGTTTCCATTGTAATAGGACTTTTAGATGACGCAAATGGATTTATATATTATATGAATGCAGAACATCCTCCGACCATTTTATACCGGGACGGAAAGGCTCTCTACATAGAAGAAGAATCTTTCTTCCGAAAATTAGGAACTCTCCAAATTAATACTGGCATCTTCATTCAAACATTCCAAATGTTACATGGCGATACTCTTTTGATTGGATCCGATGGAAGAGATGATATAAGAATTGTAGATGAAACGCAGGTTGCAAACATCAACTCTAATCCTAACAGAATCTTGCAGATTATTGAAGCGGAGAATTGCGATTTGCCCAAAATCTATGAATCACTTCAAGCCTATGGAGAGATTACAGATGATTTATCCCTACTTAAGATTCACTTTCATAGAGATCCGAGTAAACAGAGAGAAAATCACCCAGATGTAAATAGTATTTTAGAGATTACTGAAAAAACTTTTCAAGCCAAACAATATGGTCAAGCGATAGAATTTTTAGTTTCTAAGACGAATGAGTTTCCCGACGAGAGTATTTTATTAAAACACCTCTCTTATCTCTATGCCAGGGTGAATAAATTCAATATGGCAATTATGACAGGCATTCGCTACATCGAAGATGCCCCATCCGATTCAGATTTTTTTTATCACCTCTCTACTTATTATAAAATGATAGCAGATCATTCATGGGGGATTGAAATAGGAGAGCGCGTTCGGCTAAGAGAACCACAAAATCTAAAAAATCTTTTAAATTTATCGGAACTTTATTCACTCAGCCAAAATTATAAACGCGCCGAAGAATTGTTGCAGTATTATTTAAAGCTCGACCCGGAAAATCAAAATGCCATGCATTTAATGGAAGTAATAAAAAAAAGAAAATCAGTTTAAATAAAGTTATTCGCTAAATAAAAGCAGTAGTTGGTATGCTAATACTAGAAATAATATAATCGTACTTCGCCTAACGGTTGATTCACTAAATCCACCTCTCGTTCTCTTCTCTGAGAATTGAACCAAAAAGAAAATGGAATTCACAGTGAGAATAAGAAAGAAAAACTGTATATCTAAATACTTTAAATAAAAAAAAGTAAAACCTAGAAAGGCTGGAATGAAAAACCAAAATGCCTGAATGCATTGACTCTTCCAATCAAATACAAAAAGCTCTACTTTCAAATTCGTATGCTGCTCTATCTCCCTTTGAAATTCTTCAGGCTCGAGAAGATTTAAAATTGGCTCAAATGTTTTTCCTTCAAAAATTAAAAAGCGTTCGAATCCCCGGTATTTATCTCTTTCAATTTTATTCACTCGTTTTAAATTAATAGAAGTACATTTTCCTGTTCCAGTATACCATTGCAGTATATTATTGTTAATCTCTAGATAATTATTCTTTAAAATGGAAATTTGTCTTTTGAAGTTTTGATTTAGAAATAACGCAATGCCAGCAAGGACAATAAAACAAAGTCCCAGGTAATTTAGAATACTTTCTTTCGGTGCACTCCACACTGTCCAGGAAAGTAATACCAGGTTAATCAGAAAAATAGCAATCGTTCTAAGTATTAATCTTTTCTTATAGAGTTCTAAGTTAATTGGAAATAGTTTCAGGTTACTCAAGATTAGTTTCGCTTTTTTACTTCCGTCAGCTTATACTCCAGTCCTGCAAAATCCTTAGAATATCCATTGAGTCTAAATTCAATTGTTTCTATCGTAGAGAAATTTTCGAAAATGGTTTTTTCCAATGCGCTTAGGGCGGTATTCAATACCTTAACACGGGCAGATTGCAGCTCTTCTATTTTTTTCTTTTCAACTGCTTCTTCTTCTCTATTTTGTTTGTCATAGAGGCTATCTTCATTTACTTCTAATTTTATTTTAATGGAAGATATTTCTTTTTGAATACTCTCTTCGTTCAAATCAATAATAAGTTTTTTATCTGAATCTAATAGCCAGAATGCGATGATAGGACTTCTCAGGTCAGGAAGTTTTTTCGGAAATACATTTTCTTCCGTGCTATCGATTAGGTCTTCATAAGGAGGCTGGCTCAATTCCCCTACTATGATATTCAGGTTTTTCTTTAAATCATTATCCGCCAGTAGTACTTTACGTTTAGATTTTAACAGGTTAGTCTTTCCATCAGAAACATAGAGGGTAACATTCGTTCGCCCATCTCGACTCGGCAAATCATATAAGGTAAAAGGAATCAAAAGGCTAAGCGGATTTTTTCCAACTAAGATGAATACAATGAAAAATAAAATCGCGAAGGAGGAAGAAAGAAAGAGAAAACGAAATTGGTTACTTTTTGTTTCACCAGTAGCTTCTAAAAAAATTTTTGAGAATAAATCCCTTAAAAATACCCTGCCAGCCTTTAAGCCAGATTTAATTTTTTGCCATAACATAATTTTTAATTCCTTCTGCAATTCCCTCTGCCAATTTTAATTGAACAGTTTTTTCTTCGAGCATTTTTACATCCTGTGGGTGACTGATAAACCCAAGCTCAATTAAAACTGCCGGCATCATGCTTCCTCTTAAAACCTGGTAATTATTTTTCTTCACGCCTCTACTTGCAATTTTAGAATCAAGTGATTGTTTGAGTGTGGAGTCGATTGCTTTTGCGAGAAGTATACTCCTACGCTGAATCACAGACGATAGCATTCCACTTTGAATATATTGCACTTTTGGATCTCGCCTAATATCGATCAGTTGGTTTGACAAGATTGAACTCTCACGAGTTGTTTCAATAGGTCCACTTTGGGCAAGATAATAGACTTCATAACCATGTGGACTTTTTTCTGGGGTCGGGGTAGAATTGCAATGGAGGCTAATGAATATTGTATCCTTACTCGACTGCAATTTTTTATTTGCAATCTTTGCCCTGTCTTCAAGAGGCACGTATATATCTTTTTTTCGAGTAAATTTAATTTTTAAATTCGGAAATTTTTTCTTAATGTATCGCTTTATCATTCTAGCAATTTTCAATGTATAATTTTTTTCGTATTCGCCATTAACCGCTGTTGCGCCTGGATCTTTTCCACCATGACCTGCGTCAATAATCAAATGACGAAGTCCAATTTCTTCCGGTTGGACAATTACTCTTTGGTATAAGTTTAAAGTCAATTTGTCTTCTGTAAATTTATAGGAAACCTCAGAATCAATGAGGTAAATGAAGATTGCCTCTACCATTTCTCGCGGTAAATACAAATCCCTACCCATATAGAGGATAGGCTTCGTTAGACTCTCAATATTATTTCTGTGAATAAAATAGGCGGAATCTACTCGAAACTTAAACTCAGTGCTCTTTTTAAAACGAATTTCACCAACCAAAATCACCATATCGAGTTTATATTGCAAACCCGGTAGTCTTTTCTTTAATTCTTCAAAACGAATATAACCCTTTTCTAATGGAATCGTATCAGCATTTACTGATGCAATTCCAAATAAAAAAAGAATACTGACTATCGCCCAAAAAGTGATTTTATTTTTTTCCAAATTGATGCCGGTTTCTTCACATCGTTTTGATTTGCTTCATTGATATCAAATAAATTTCGTTTAGACTTATCATAGTTTTGTGCTTTTGGCTCGTACGGTTTATTTGGTGTTACTCTAGTGACTTTTTCTTTATGTTGTGCATGGGTCTCTTTTTTAGAAGGATGTGTTTGCACTGTTTTCAATTTTTCCGAGCCCAAAAAAGAATCAGCTTTCTGTAAATAAAGCTTAGCTTCTTCTAATGGATTAATAGCCTCTTTCATAAAGTTATTTGGCTTACTCTTCTTATATTTATCATCTCTGGGTCTTTCAGTTTTTGGTTTCTCATCTTTATATCGGTCATCTTTATTGCGTTTCGTAGGAAAAGAATTTTTCCCTTTATAATTCGAATTTCGATTCGGCTTATTTTGATTTGCTGGTGCAGCCTCACGTAACTTCTCACCTACGAATGCAGTAAACTCACCTTCTGGAAATTTCAGGAAAGTTTCCTCTACTTGAATTGTGCTCAATTTATCTCCTAGGAATTTTTCAATTTTCTCTAGCTCCGCATAATCTCTTTCGGAACAAAAGCTTACAGACCTCCCCTTTTTTCCAGCACGTGCAGTTCTGCCAATTCGATGCACATAATTTTCAGTATCCATCGGCAAATCATAATTATACACAACTTTAATATTATCGACATCGATCCCACGGGATGCAACGTCAGTTGCTACCATGTATTTGTATTTGCCAAATTTAAAGTCCTTTAGAAGCCTGACTCTTTTCTTTTGGTCAAGAAGAGAAGAAATTCCAGTCGCAGGAATTCCAAATTTAGAAAGTCTATGCACAATTTCAGGAACCATTACTTTTAGATTTGTAAAAATAATTCCAAGTCCCTCTTCCGTATCCTGTAAAATCATATTCACAAGGTAAGGGAGTTTTTCATCTCTTCCTAAATGAATTAGCTTTTGATCAATATTATCCGTAACTACTTTATCTGATTCAATAGAAACCTCAACCGGGTCTCTCAAATATTCAGAGGCAAGGCGTATCACATAATAAGAAAGGGTTGCAGAAAAAAGCATAACCTGCTTATTATCAGGGCATTTTTTCATTACGTAGCGGATATCCTTGATAAACCCCATGTCGAACATCCTATCCGCTTCATCTAATACAAAAAAACTAATATTAGAAAGGGAAAGCTTTCCTGATTTGATATGATCGATGAGTCTACCAGGAGTTGCAACGATGATTTCGGTTTTATCTTCAATGTCCTGCAATTGTTCTTTGTAATCAGTGCCACCGATAAAGCTTGCTACTTTTTTGTCGGAGTATTTAAGTAGTCTCTTTGCTTCCTCGCAAATTTGCATTACGAGTTCGCGAGTGGGAGCAAGAATAAGAGCAACAGGTCCAACAGGATTTTCATTCAGAATTTTATTCACAATGGGAATTAAAAAAGCCAACGTCTTTCCTGTTCCAGTTTGTGCAAGTCCTGTGATGTCTCTTCCTTCTAATCCGAATGGAATAGATTTTTCTTGAATGGGGGTTAGTTCTACGTAGCCTATCTCTTTAAAGACTCGTAGCATACTTTCGTGGATGTTTAGTTCATCAAATTTCATAGTTATCTTCTTTTTGCAAGTATTTGTATTGTATCCCCGTAAGAAGTGAGCCGGGCGAGTGAATTGTAAAAAATTTTAAATGGAAACCTGCCCCTAATTCCTCTATCTCGAGAAACATGAAAGGACATGGGCTCACAGTATAAAACTTTAGCCTCAAAGTATTGAAACACTTTTTTTAGGGATAATGGTGAGTAATCTGCGAAGTGATCTTCTGGATGAGTCTTGAACCATTCGTCTGAGTTAGTAGAAAAAGTTGGTCCGTATATAGAAGGCAGAGCGAGAAATATAAATCCACCTTCATTTAAAAGAGAGAAAATTTTCGTTAAAACTTTTTCCTGGTCAGGGAAATGTTCGATTACAAAAAAAGCAGTGATGCAATCAAACTTTGCATCTGTATTATAATCGAGAAAGGAAATAGACTCAGCGTCTAATCCCAGTTGTTCCCTGGAGTAGTTTACTTCTGATTCGGAAATCTCGATGCCTTTTGTTTTGTAGCCGATTTTTTTTGCCTCATCTAGAAAGAAGCCGGCCGCAGAGCCGATTTCTAGTAGATTTGTTTTCTTGGATTTGTTAAATCTTTCAAGAATTTGCAAACGTCTTTTTGCTAAAGAACGAAGAGATGCTTCATCTTCGTAGTAAGTTTTTTTGTATTGAGCTTTGTATTCATCCAAAAAGTAAGAGTTCGAATAGCTCCTAGACTTTGCCGGAATATAAAAACAAGCCCCTGTATTTTCACAGTATCTATAGTATTCTGGGAATTTAGGATGGGCTGTAATTTTAAATAAACTCATTCGTTATTGTACGCTTGTGATATTGAAAGATAGTATATTATCGTCTTCGCTTAAATGGTTGAGTAGAACCTCTTCCATAAGGGGTGATATATTTATCTCCGCTCGATATTCTACTTCATCCATTCTTTTTTTAATTGATTCAGAATCAATAAAGATACCCTTTCTGTAAATTTCCTTTTTCAATTGGGATATTTTTTTGATTTTCTTTAGGATAATTAGAAGTGTTCTAGGTTTTGGATGCTTGGCGCTGGTTTTAGTTTCAATCATTCGGATTACATACAGGGTAAATATTACAAAACCAGTGCTAATTGCCGCAAGAACATAGTATCCTGCCCCTACCGCAAGACCAATGGCTGCATTCGTCCAGATGGTAGCAGCCGTGGTCAACCCCATAATGGAACCGTTCGCGCGACTTTGCATGATAGCACCCGCCCCTAAAAAGCCAATGCCGCTAATTACTTGAGCTGCAAGCCTAGCAGGATCACCAACTACTCTCTGAGTAGTTTTTCCGGTTAGCAAATCGGATTCGGGAATCGAATAAGAGAGATGTTCCGACAGAATCATTACCAGAGCAGATCCAATGCAAATTAGCATATTAGTTCTAAGTCCTGCCGGCTTTCGCTGGTTTTTGCGCTCAAAGCCAATTATACCGCCAAATAAGAAAGCCAGGAACAGCTTTGTAAAAATATCTAGAATATTTATGGTAGTCACAAATAGAATCCAACTTTGAAAGCTTAAATAGATTAAACAATTTTTTATTGTAAACAAAGTATTTTTTCAAATTCTGACAGAATGTCTATTGAAGAAAAATTAAAATCCTTAGGTCTAGAGCTTCCGCCAATTCCAAAAGCAATTGCCTCGTACATTCCAGCCAACGGTTCTGGAAATTTGGTTTTTACCTCCGGTCAATTGCCAATGAAAGAGGGAAAATTGCTTTTTCAGGGAAGAACGGGCTCTGATATTACAATAGACCAGGCACGCGAGGCGATGCAACAATGCTGTCTGAATGCACTTGCGGCTATTAAAGGTTATACGGGCGACTTAGAAAAAATTTCTCGCGTCGTAAAAATTGGAGCCTTTGTATCTTCGGATAATTCTTTCTTTGAACAACACTTGGTAGCAAACGCAGCAAGTGATCTACTTATGGAGCTATTTGGAGAATCAGGAAAACATGCTAGATTTGCGATAGGCGTAAACGCGCTTCCCTTAAATGCCTGTGTGGAACTTGAGATTACCGTAGAGGTAAAATGATATTAGTCCGCTACGTTAGAGATTTTTTTTATTTTATCCAGATTGCATTTATTGGTTGGTTTAAAGTTCTAATTCATTTCCTGTCCTATCTATATTCACTCTGGTCAAAAAATTCTCTTACTGCAAAAGTATTCCTCTCCGTATTGTTTTTTCAACTTGTATTTTCAACAAGACCCTGGTTTGAATATAAAATTGGGTTCAACGAAGTCACTGAAGTCTTATCCGTATCATCTAAAGTAAATTTAATCTTCATATTCCTATCACTGGCTAATTTCATTTTATTCCTACTTGATCTTTCCTTTTCAAGGGTAATGATTGTTATCCTACAATTGGTAATCGGAATTTTATTTCTATTTGGATTCCAAAGTCCAACATCTCTTCATGTTGATTTTATAAACCCAGCAGATTTTAAGTTTAATTTGAATTTTTATATCTTCGCTGTCTTTAGTGCACTAGCGCTCATGCTTTCAATTCGCGGGTTTAGGAATGGTGAAGTTACTTAATTAGTTCATAATCATTCTTCTCGTATTCTCATCCACAACTTCCATCCTTATTTCAATTGCCGACTTATCGAAATAACCCGCAGCAATCTGCCACCATTCGACGATGGATATTCCTTGTTTGCCCCAAATTTCTTCAAAGCCAAGATTTTCCACTTCTTCGGAAGACTTTAAGCGATACAAATCAAAATGAAAAATACTAAACGCTGAAGTCTTATATTCATTCATTAAGTTAAACGTTGGCGAATTTGGATTTAAGCTAGAATCAAAAGACCGAACTAGACGCGAGGTAAATGTAGTTTTGCCTGCACCCATTTCTCCCGTAAGGAGAATAACGGGAAATTCTATCTTAAGCTCAGTTAGTATCTCGCGTAAATAGGAAACTGGTTTGTCGATTTCGTTTAATTTGTAAATTATTTGCATTGTCTTATAGTAGTGTGACCTAACCCCTACTTTTTATAACTTGTATTGTATTGCCGATAAAGTCCCCTTCCCTAATCCACCCTGCCGCTTGGTCGCGCCCTTCGCCTTCGCCAGGGAAGGGGCTACTTATTAGAATTCTACAAGAAATTGAAGTCTGGGGTTAGGTCAGGGAGAGGTCAAAGTCAAATAAATAGCAGTCTCACTTCTTCTGCGTCTAATAGGTATTTTTCGCGACAAAACTCGCAGATCATCTCGATATTGCCTCTTTCTTCGATGATAGAATATGCTTCTTCTTGACCTATAGATACGATTACATTCTTGATTTTGTCGAGAGTGCATCCACAGTAAAATTCGGGGATACCAACTTCTAAAATATCAGCCTTCGTCTCGAGCATATTCTCCATTAGCTTCAAAGTACTATCTAAACTTCCAGAAAATATCTTTGATTGGTCTATGTCAATGTTTGAGATTTTATCCATCAAGTCGTCAATTTGCCTAGAAGTAGTAAAAGGTAATGCCTGGAAAATCATTCCGCAAGCTCGTAATGGTCTTGCGTTTATATCTGTATAAATGGACAAAAAAGAAATCAATTGGTCAGACTCGTTTATATAATTCAAAAGATTTGTTTCAAAATTTGTGTCTTCTAACTTGGTAATTGATTGGTGTAATTTTTGAATGCCTCCCCAGCGAGTAACACGAAATATCCCCGCTCCAATCCCAAGAGTTACATCAGATGTATCTGCTTGGATCGTATTGTGTTTAGCCATTCCCCTCATTCTTCCCATTCTATCCGAGTATGCCATTACCCGTTCAATTTCCCCTTCTCCCTCTAATTGAATGCTAATCATTGTCTCTTCTTTTACAAGACCTGCTAAGAAAAATGCAGCTATCATCGTTTTTCCTACGAGCGTTGCAGAAGAATGTTCCATTTCATGTCTTTGAATGGTTTCCCTCACTGAATTAGAGCAATCTGTAAGTAAAAATCTAAAATTATATTCCGGTAAAATACCAACTAAATAAGAATCTGTTTTATCCATATATTTCTTGTATCGAATCTTTGGAAAAACCCTGCGTCAATTAAAAAAGCATACTCCTAGCTTTATTTTCATAGGCTAAAAATTAATTTTTCTAGATTGACAAAAAGAATTATCACTTGCTTTGCTTTTAGGAAACCTATGAAAAACAAAATAACTTATATACTTATTTTCACTCTCGGATTTTTTTCTTTTTGCAAATCAGAATCGAATGAAGACAAAGCAGGAAAAAAAATCGAAACCGATTCACGAAAAAAAATAATTTTCTTCGGCGACAGCCTCACCGCGGGAATGGGTCTTAACGGACCGGAAGAATCTTACGTTGCACTTATTGATGAGAAATTAAAAAAAGACGGACTTGATTTGAAAGTAATCAATGCAGGACTGAGTGGCGACACAACCTCTGGTGGTATTACAAGACTCGATTGGTCGATTTCAAAAGGAGTAGATTATTTCGTTTTAGAACTAGGGGCAAATGATGGTATGCGCGGCATTGATATTACACTCATTGAAACAAACTTAAAAAAAATCATCGCCCGCGTTCGCGAAAAAAATCCAAGTGTAAAAATTCTTTTAGTTCGAATGCTGACTTTCCCAAACCTCGGTCCCGCTTATGTAAAAAAATTTGACTCTATTTATCCACGTCTCGCCAAAGAGGCAAACATTCCATTATCCCCTTTTCTTTTGGAAAAAGTTGCCGGCATAAAAGATCTCAACCAAAAAGATGGGATTCATCCCACAGCAGAAGGTCATAAACTAGTCGCAGAAACACTTTATCCAAGTGTGAAGAAATTGGTGAAGTAAATTTTTAATTCAGTAAAGGAAATTTTAATACTTTTCTGGATCGAGTTCCTTCTGCCAATATCTTTGTGCATCTATAGAAAAATTATATTGCTGATAACCGATTCCATATGGATCTGAAAGTTCAATATTAGATATTTTATGCTTGGCATATTCCTTTTCATTTAGTTTGGCTAATATTATTTTGCCGTTAATCAACTCCCTTTCTGTGCCACAAGAACCACTCGCCTTTACAAACTTTCCGCCTAATCTGTTTGCTTTATGAGTATACTCTATGATCAATTGATTATTTAGAACTTTCCAATTTCCGATCATGGCTAATAACCGTTTTTCGCAATCCATAGTATTACCGCGCTTTATAACTTTTCTGTTGCCATAAAAGGAAAATGTATTACTCCAGCCAGCCGTCATCACAGGACTAATTTGCCATATTCCAATGAAGTGCTTTTCTGCATCCGATAGATTTTCATTTTTATTGTCTTGATGATTTATAATCTTTTTCATGTTCAACTCGTATTGGAAAAATTGAACTAACTCTAAATTATCCTTATCATCTGGAAGCAACAAGCTATCAACATTTTCTCTCTGCGGCTTATACCAATTATATTTAACAAAAAAAGTTTTAAGATATTTTGTTCGAAAAATAAAGCCATGCTTGGCAAAGAAAATATTTCGAATAATTCTTAAATCTTCTAGAGATTGATAATTTTTAAAATCATCCTCCTCTAAAGTTTGATTCTTTAAAATTTTATTAATGATCATTTCAAACTTATCTTCTTTAGAAAGAATCGCATTTTGAAGAAGCAAAAATAGAAGTAAAATACTTATTATCTCTTTAGAAATCTTCATATTAATTTACTTTCGGCGGAGATTTACTGCAACGTAAACAAGGTTCTGTTACCGCCTTCGGTACTATCTCTCTATTAAACGGCATTTTTTTCTTGCTTTGCGCATATTGTATATAATCCGCCTTAAACTTATCCTCGCCACCTTGGTAATAGAAAACAATATCAAAATGACAACCAACAAATCCCGAAGGATATTCTATCGGATCCCCATCCAAAACAATCTCGGGCTTTAGAATAGTTCTTTTTAAGTGCGAAAGAAACTCATCTTTTGGCTTATTGAAATTAGCCTGAATCAAATCGAGATAAGCACGATCAATATTCTATTCATTTCAATTTTACATAGTCTTACTCTTTCTTCTTTTCTTTGATTTACTTTATAAGGAATTTTTATCCATCCTCGAGTATAAAAATAATCACCGCAATTTTCCCAATCAGTAGTATACTGAATATTCTCTTCTCGTTTTGGTCCAGCATTCTCAGCATGATCTTGGGCATACCCGCTAATAAGAGTAACAAAAATATATAAAACTCCTCCCACTACTTTTAAACCTTTAATTGGTTCTGAAATAGCTAAAGAATTGCTTTTAAAAGATTCAATAGACCTTTAGCAAATCAATTTGATTTATGCCTATAATTATTTCTAAAGCAATTGCCATCTTAATGCTTCCTTAAATTTAAATTGACAAGAATTCATGCATTTTTATTTTGATATTGAGAATAATTCTCAATATCAAAAAGGAATAAAGAATGACATATAAAATTTGGAAACTTAGCTTGGTGCTAGTAGTTTCACTTACGATAAACCAATGTGACCAACTTGGATTAGAAAAGGATAAGAAAGGCAATACTGCAATTTTGGCTGGTATTGCATTGTATTTGAATAGTAGATCTTCAACTGTATCTAGACAAGACATAGTAAATACCTATGCGGATATCGCATTTGCAAATTATTCTGATTCGGTAATAACAGCGACTACTCTTAAAACATCTATAGAAACGTTTGTAGGAACTTCAACCTCCGATATCACAAGTCCGACTCAGACAAATATGGATGC
>JANYCR010000210.1 GCA_025360185.1 Leptospiraceae bacterium
GTTACGGTATGACGCAGGTAAATCAAGCTGAAGTAACCTTGGATGAATGGGTTAAATTACTAGTAGATTTTATCGACGCTGAAATCAAAAGAGACGGTAAGCCTGTGATTCTTTACGGTCTAAGTGCAGGCGGAATGTTGACTTATTATGCGGCGGCAATTAACAAAAAAGTAAAAGGAATTGTTGGCATGACTTTCTTAGATGAGAGGATACTTGCTGTTAGGCGTGAGACTGTTTTATTTCCGCTGATGGTGTATTCTGTTCCGCTCGTTGTTCTTCTTGGTAAAATTCCATTTCTGAAACGCATAAAGATTCCAATGAAATGGGTTTCTAAAATGTACACTCTTACAAATAATAAAGAAGCTCTAACAATATTTCTTCGCGACAAATCCTCATCAGCCTCACTGGTCTCTCTACAGTTTCTTTCTTCTTTTATGACTTATAAACCCGCGCTCGAGCCAAAGGATTTTGATATATGCCCGATTCTACTTACTCAACCAGAAGAAGACCGCTGGACAAGAGAGCATTTGAGCAAATTGTCATTAGCCGGAGTCAAAGCCCCATTTGCCATTAAGCGCTTAAAGAACGCGGGGCATTACCCAATGGAACAACCGGGGATTGATCAATTGGAAGAGCATATGGTTGAATTTATTGAGAGTATTAGACTTGTTGGCAAATAGAGTTTCAGTTTGGTAGTTGCTGCTATAAACGAACTAGTGTTTCATCTGTCACCCCCGAAATTTTCTATCGGGGGTCTCAAGTTGTTGAGATTCCCTATATCGCTTGGCGGTCGTGGCGATAGCGGGCGGAAATTTAGGGAATGACACTTATTCGTCATCTTAAAAAACGATTGCGTAACACTAGTTTTATTCTCACCACGCTAGCGCTAAGTTTTTTTTGGTTTTTGTGATTAATATGAATTTGATGTATGAATTTACATTTAAGAGGATAGAAAAAAATGAATGAGAATGAAAAATTAATAGAAAAGTTTTACACGAGTTTTAAAAATTCTGATCCAAAGGGAATGATAGAATGTTATCATGAGGAAATAGAATTTTCTGATCCAGGGTTTCCTTATTTAAAAGGAAAACGCGCGAAAGCTATGTGGGCTTTTTTATGCCAAAGAAAAGCAGATCCAAATGATCGCAGCTTTGAAAATATTTCAGCGAATGATAAGACTGGCTCTGCTCATTGGGAGGCTAAGTATGTTTTTCCGAAGACTGGTAGGCATGTGCATAATAAAATAGATGCGAAGTTTGAATTTAAAGATGGAAAGATTATCAAGCATACTGATAGTTTTGATTTTTGGAATTGGTCTGGAATGGCTTTGGGTCCCGTTGGTTCTATTTTAGGTTGGATACCTCTTTTCCAAAATTTAGTGCAAGGCGAAGGGAAAAAAGCATTGGATGAATTCATTGCGGCTAATAGTGAGTTTAGGTAAATATCCTCTGTAAAATTCCAAAGGATGGGCAAATACTAATTTACCCATTTTCTTGGAATTATTCTATCGGAAATTCTAAAATAAATTTAGTTCCAATTTTATTTTCGAAGGAATGGTTGCCTCGCAATTGTTTTGTAAGAAGTTGAATTAACTTCAATCCAAATCCACTCGAAGAGTTTGATTTTTCAATGAAACCAATTCCATTGTCTTCAATGATTATTTTTACTTTCTTTTGGTTTTTTTCTGTGGCTATACGAAGTATATTTTCTTTATTTTCGATAAAGGCATATTTTAATGAATTGGTGATAATCTCATTAACGATGATACCTAGAGGAAATAAAACTTTCGTATTTAAATTAAATTCTGCTAAATCTTCTTCTAGAAGTATTTGCTTCGATATAGAATTTACTTCTATTATTTTATGAACAAGATCCAATAAGTAATCCTTAACTGAAACTTCTGTGAAGTCCGTTGTTCTATAAAGCTTATCATATAGAATACTCATCCCATTGATTCGATTCATTGCATCGTTTAAAACAGAGATGGCTTCCAAGTTTTCTATAGAGCTAGAATGAATACTGAGTAGCCCTGCGATTGCTTGCATATTATTTTTAATTCGATGATGAACTTCTTTAAGCAAAATTTCTTTTTCTAATAACAATGCTTGAATCTTTATCTCGGCAAGTTTTCTTTCCGTAATATCCTGGTATGTGCCTGCCATGTAAGATAATTTTCCTGATTCATCAAATCGCATTTCTCCTTCCCCAATTACATATCGTATTTCTCCATTGGGCAGAATAACTCTCGCTTCTACAGATTGCGGATTATTATCATTTACCGCTTTAATTGTTAATTCTTTGATATAATCCCTATCGTCAGGATGAAATACTTCAATGCTCTTTTCTAATGAACCATCAAATTCTTCTTTTGAAATATTAAATATATTATACATCTCCTCAGACCAGTGTATTTTATTTCTAGCAATATTCCAATCCCAGCTTCCGACCTTGCTTATTCGCTGCGCCTCTCGTAATTTTTTTTCGCTTTCTCGAATTTGTTGTTCTATTATTTTTTTATCACTAATATCTCTTAGAATAATTGTAAAAATTTTCTCTTTACCGATTTCTATTTGGGAAATCGATGCTTCTACTGGAAATTCATCTCCATTTGATTTTCGTCCAACTACAACGCCTAACGCATTCATGGAGCGAGTAGTCACGCCAGTCTTTCCGAATCCATCAATATGCATTGAGTGAACGGAGTGAAATCTCTCCGGTATTAATTTATTAATGGATTGACCGAGAATTTCTTCCGTTGTATACCCGAATATTTTTATGGCGGTGGGGTTAATTAATATTATTTCGTGATTTTTATTAATACTTATGATCCCATCCATTGCAGATTCGATTATTCCGAGTAAACGATTTTTATTTTCGAGTATGGTAAATTCTTGATCCTTCAATTTATCTTCAATACTTTTTGTTTTTGTTAAATCACGATTTATACTAACTATTCCGATGCAAACTTTCTCAGGGTTAAAAAGTTTAGAAACAAAACCTTGAATTAGAATATCGGAGTCATCTTTTCGTTTTTGGATTGCTTCACCAGACCATTTACCTTCTTTCAGTAAAGTAGCTACAATTTCTTGTCTACTAGCATTTTGAAAATCGGATTTGAGTATTTCAGCGCTTGGTTTTCCAATGACTTCTTCTTTGCTATATCCGTAAATTAATTCGGCGCCTTTATTCCAACTCGTTATTCTAAAATCTAAGTCTGTGCAGATTATAGCATCTTGAACGCTATCAAGTATATTTGCCTGAAAAAACAATTGTTCTTCTTGTATTTTCTTAATGGATACATCTCGAATAATTGAAAGATGCATTCCTTTTAAAAAATGTGCTACTGCTTGAAATTCTAAATGTAATTGTCTGCCATCTTTGGTTACGGATTCGTAACTTCCGGATGAAGTTCCATTTTCTAGAAAATTCATCCAGCGTGCTTTCCAATTTTCTAAATCTAAGAATGGAGTAATTTCTGACGAATGCTTACCAATGAATTCTGAGTGGGTATAACCAAATAATGTAGCTGCCGCTGGATTTGCATCTATTACATACCCTTCATCATTTATAATTAGTATTGCGTCTAACGCAGAATTAAATAGGTTTTGGTATTTTTTTTGATTAATAAAGATCGCTTCTTCTTTCTGATATTTTTCTGTTACATCAGAAAAAACTAAAACTGCTCCGGAAATGTTTTTGTGAGAATCGAAAATTGGCGCTGCTGTGTCAGCGATTTGGTATTCTTTTTTATCTTTCGATATTAGAATGGTATGATTTGCTAAGCCAACGATTTTTCCTGATTCAAAAACTTTATTTACCGGGTTAAATACTCTTTCTCTTGTAAAGGCATTTTCAATTTGAAAGATATTTTCGAGAGGCATTTGATAAGCTTCTGAAAAATTCCACCCGCATAATTTTTCTGCTATTGGATTCATTATAGTTATTTTGCCATTTAGATCAGTAGCAATAAATCCATCTCCTATAGATTGGATTGTGGTTTTTAATCTCTCTTCACTTTCTTGTAATTTTTTATTGCTGTAATAAAGTTTGAGTGCCATCTTTATACTTGCGAGTAATACAGTGTTGCCGGAGTTTTTAACTATATAGCCATAAGAGGTTATATTTTCAGTTTTCTCTACAACTTCTCTTTCAGTGTGTGAGGATAGAAATACGAGTGGTAAATCGAATTCGCTTACAATTATTTTTGCTGCTTCTGTTCCCATCATATTTTCATTACCCAAATCAATATCCATTAGTATAAGATGAACAGTTTTAAAATTATTTTTTAGAAATTCTATAGCACCTTCTCCGGAAGAGACATGAATCACAATAAAGCCTTCTCTTTCTAAAAAGATAGATTCAGTTATGGCAATTATAGGATCATCCTCGATTAGTAAGAGAGTATGTCTATCGGTTTCTTTCATCGTATCTTGTAATCCTCCGACCTAAGGTTAATGCTCATATACCTCTTGATTCGGGCAAGATAAAAACAAATTTTTTGAATTTTATGGTAATATTGGAATAGTAATGATTATTCTAGGTATAATTACTTGTGAATACGAATAATAAACTGTAAACTGCCCAGTTAATATTTGGTGGAAGAAATTTATATTCCAGTTACTAATTGTTAGATTTAGGATTTTTGTTTCGATTTAATCTAAGCCGAAGTAGGAGAAAATTATTTTTTAGGCAACTTAAGTGAATATTTTTTTGAGAATTGTTTTAAAAAAAATTAGAGACTTGTTGATTTGGTTAAATTCACTTTTAAACTATCTCCATCTAGCTCGCTTACTTTTACCCCACGTTTTATGACACGAGTTTTATCTTCTTTGATATTGATACGGAGTGGTTTTCTTAGTCGGCTATTTTTCCCGTCGGTGAGGAGTTGAACGATAATATCCGCTCCATCAGGATTAGTTTGATAATGTAAAATTTGCGCGAGTTCATTGGTAGAGAGTAATACGAGTGAACCTTTGCTTAGTTGGCTTTTAGCTGCTAGAGAATTTTGAATATCGTGAATGAATTTATCAGCAATACGAGGTGCGAAGTGTGTGCCTGTGTAAGTCTCTATGACTTGAATAGATTCTTCGGGAGAGAATGCTGGCTTGTATGACCTGACTGTTGTTAATGCGTCGTAAACGTCAGCTAGAGCGACTATTACAGAGTAGTCATCGAGCTTGTCTCCCGAAATTCCAAGCGGGTATCCTTTCCCGTCAAATCTTTCGTGGTGTTCGTATGCCATATTTACAATTCTACGGTTGAGATTTTTATCTAGCTTCATGATTCGATAGGAGTGAGACGGGTGAGATTTCATTATCCGCTTTTCTTCTTCTGAGAGAACCGTTGTTTTATTAATCAAACTTGCGGGTATTGCAATTTTTCCTATATCATGTAAGAAGCCGCCGAGCCCGATTAGTTTTACTTCTTCATCAGGATAACCCATCTTTTGCGCTAGAGCAAGAGATATGATTCCTACATTGATCGAATGACAAAATGTATAGTCGTCGTGGTTTTTTATATCGAGTAGGTTGATTAAAGCGGAGGGGTTAGTTTTGATTTGCTCATAAACCGCAAAAATAGAATTTTTACATGAGTTGAAATCAATCGAATCATTTCCATTTAGTAAATTAAACGTAATATTTCTAAAGCTTGCAATGGATTCTTTTATTACTTCTTTGGTGATACCACCGTAGTGAAACCCATCCACTATTCTTTCTAAGTTCTCTTCTTCCCGCTTTTCCTTGTCTGTTATCTTTGTTTTTTCCTGTACAGGAAAAAAAACTATTGTTTGAATATTCTCAGCTTTCCATTTTTTTAAAATATCTTTTGTGATCACAGTTCTATTAGGAAAAAGTAAAGACCCATCTTCCCTGGTTATCTTTCCATCTAAAATCGTTCCTGCTTTTAATTTATCTAACTGTATTTTCATGTAGGAGATTTTACCACATTATGTGGCGCCCCAGAGAAGCAACGCTAGCGCTATTGAGTTTAACACGGATAGACACGGATGATTTATTGGTTTTTAACTCAGAGAATATGTATGTGTGAAAAATTAGAAGCCTAAGCTTTCGAAAATTGACTATGAATCTAACCGCGAATGACCAACAATCAACATATTTTTTATCTGTGTTCATCCGTGTCCATCCGTGTTAATCTTTAAAACATTAATCAACATAACGAACGTGATTTAAAAAACAAGGATTTTTTATCGCAACTATGTATCTTATAGGTTGACTTTAAACCTAGTTCAAAAAAAGTGATATTTCTGGCTATCAATAGCTTATGAGATGGCGAGTTTTGCCCTCTTAGCTCAGCGGTAGAGCACCTCCATGGTAAGGAGGGGGTCGCCAGTTCAAGCCTGGCAGAGGGCTGGATAGCCTGATTTTAGGCCTGTAGTTTAATGGTAGAACTAGGATCTCCAAAGTCCTTGGTGGGAGTTCGATTCTCTCCGGGCCTGCCAAATGGCAAGATAAAGTTTAGAGT
>JANYCR010000263.1 GCA_025360185.1 Leptospiraceae bacterium
AAAGTTTATAAAAATCTTCTGGCAATAAACCAAGATTCGCTTGGCTACTTCTAACATCGGAAAGTATTCTATCTATGTCCATAAGGACAATATTTTAAATCCCAAAATTTGTACAAGTCTAATTTACCAACAAGTCTATTATACAGAGTCTTTGGTTCTGCTTTTATTGACTTCTCATATAAGCTTACTGCTTTAGAATAATCTTCGTTTGCATTTGCTAAATCTTTATTAGAATAATAGAAATCCCCTCGCTCTTTATAATAGTAAGGATCAGTCGGTGCAGACTTAATAGCCTGTGTGTAATCTTCAATTGCTTTTACATATTCTTTATTTAGTTTATACACATAAGCACGATCAATGTAATAGTATGCTTCCGGTTTAAGTTTTATCGCTTGCGTATAATCATTTATTGCCTTTACATATTCTTTATTTAGTTTATACACGTAAGCACGTCCACTATAATAGGATGCATCTTCTGGCTTAAGTTCTATGGCCTTTGTAAAATCTTCTATAGCTTTTATATGCTCATTATTTAGTTGAAATGTATATCCACGTTCACTATAATGAAATGCTACTTCTGGTTCAAATTCTATCGCTTTCGTATACTCCTCAATTGCCTTAGGGTAATTCTTATTACCCAGAAAAATATTTCCATGAAAATGAGCATACTTCGCTTGGATTGAGTTTAACTCACTTAAATAAAAGTCATCCGGCTTTATTGCTGTTGCTTTTTCGTAATCAAAAATTGACTTTTTATACAAACCAATTTTCTTATCCTGAATTTCTTTTTTCTTTTTCTCTTTCAACGGATCATCTTCATTAGGCTCAACAAAGGTAGGATCGTTATTTATTTTCTCAGAATAAATAGCCCCTCTAAAAAAATAAACTTCTTCTTGGCTAGCTTTTCTCACTTCTAATGCTTTTTCAAATAGTTCCTCTTTTCCCTTATCGACAGATTCACGAATCAAAAATCTTGCAAATGCAACTTCTACAGCATTTAACGCTGATTTTGCCCTAGGATAATTAGGTTGAATATTCAAAGCCTTTTTGTATTCTACAATTGTTTTTTCATACAATTGAATAACTTTTTTATTATACTCCTTTAATTTTTCTTCTTTTAATGGATCATTTTCTTCTGGCATCTTTAACAAAGCTACTTTTCTTCTATAAGCGTATCCTCTTTCAAAGTATACGGTTTCTTTTTTATCCTTTGCCAACTCTAATGCTTTTTGAAAATCAGGATTAGAATCTGACTTATCTATTTTTGTATTATCAGAGAAAGTATCGTTTACAAATTTATAAATGTAAGCAGTTGATAAATTTGGATTTAAAGCAATCGCCCTTTCTGCCTCCCATTTATATGCTAACGAATAATATTGATAATTCTCTACTTCCATTAAATAGGCAGATTGTTGATCTATAATTTTTTCGCAGGATATTTTATCTTTTTCTTTAAACTCATAACTGGGTTTCTTTTTTAGGTTGAAAGTTGTAAAATGAGGCAATAGGTCCTGACAGGCATGAGCAACAATATTTTTTAAATTAGTATTGATTCGCTTTACAGTCATATCAGTTGATACAGAATAAATAGTCTCCGAGTCAGGGCTAAAGGCTACCTGATTTACGGCTTCGGAATGTCCTGTGATTACTTTTAATTCTTCTGCATTACTTCCATTTATATTCCATAGCCTAAGCGTTCCATCCCCTATAGCAGCAGCTAACATCGTACCATCTAGACTAAATCGAATATCAGAAACAGAATATTCGTTTCCAATATTCAATAGTTTTATTTCCAAATAATTATTCGTGTCTAAGAGGATAACATCCACTGTGCCTAGAACTAAAATTTTGCCATCAGGACTAAAGGCTAAACTATTTATTTGGTCAGAAAAATCTTCAAGAGTCCTAATTAATTTAAAATTACCCTTCTCTCTTGAATCCCAGATTTCTACTTTTTTATTCGAAGAGGCAATAGCTAAATTCTTTCCATCGGGGCTAAAGGCAATTTTACCTACTCCATCTAGAGAAATTGTTTGGAGTAACGGGAAATTCCCACGATTAGAAACATCCCAGACTTTAATTGTATTGTCTTGCGCGCCACTAGCAAGTATATTTCCATCGGAACTAAAGGCTACACTAAATGATTCATTCGTGCTTCCCATAGCGTTTGCTGCTTCCGGAATCACGTCCAAACATTTAACTATCTTACACAATAATCAACTGTTTTACAAAAAAAAACGTGATCCGGATCACTGGCATAAATAGGCTGATGGTGCTAATATAAGTTATTGA
>JANYCR010000274.1 GCA_025360185.1 Leptospiraceae bacterium
TTACTTCTGGAGAATCTGGAATTGATTTAATTGCATCGTAGAGTCTAATACAGTTTTCCCGACTCATACAAACCACCATCGCCTTACCCTGAATAGCCTTTCGTCTGGCTTTAAAATGTTCCACTAGATCTTTAGCTAATCTATCAATTCTTTCTTTGGCACCTGCGGCATTTGCCATCGCTGCCCATCTACTCTTTTTATAATTAACAGAATCTTTTTCATCACCTTCTGTAATTTCATCTAGCTCTTCATCAATGTTTGGATTATTTAGTGCGAGCGGAATAATCTTTGCTTGATAATAAATAGGAACAGTAGCTCCATCTTCCTGGGCTTGCTTCATATCATAAGTATGAATATTCTCTCCAAAAATTTCATACGTATTGGCATCTGCTTTTTCAATTGGTGTTCCTGTAAAACCAATAAAGGATGCGTTAGGTAAAGACTGCCGCAAACTTCTAGCAAACCCCTGTGATCTTTTAGTAGCCCCTTTTTTATCCTTTGCATATTTAACTTCATGACCGTATTGTGTTCGATGAGCTTCATCTGCGATAACGATAATATTTTCTCGAAGGGAAAGTATTGGATGCTCTGTTTCTTCTTCTTTCAGTTGAAATTTTTCGATAGTGGAAAATATGATTTCTCCTCCCTCTGATCGTAAGAGAGAGCGCAACTCATCAACGGATTCAGCATGTTGAATATTTCCAATATAAGAAGCGCATAATACGAATTGGTCAAAGAGTTGTTTGTCTAGATCATTTCTATCTACTTGAATTAAGATGGTCGGATTTTTAAATTCACTGCTCTTTCTTAATATTTTAGAAAAAAATAGCATGGATAAAGATTTTCCTGACCCTTGTGTATGCCAGATAACACCGATTCGTTTATCGGCTTTAGGTCTAATTGCTTCTTTTGCTTTTTCAATTGCAAAACGAACAGCGAAAAATTGATGATACTTAGCTCCCTTCTTAATATTCAAATCACCGGAGGTTTCAAATAAAACAAAGTAGCGAATATAACTAAGTAGCCTCTCTTTTGGAAAGAGTCCTTCGATGAGAGTTTTCATTGCTCCAGTGTGAAATTTTTCGACTAGTTTTCCATCAATGGTTTTCCAAGGAGCATACCATTCAAATGAAGAACTCCACATCCCATGATAAGATCCGTGTGATTTAGGTGTATCTTCTTTTGGTTCGCCTACTACCCCACCATCAGAAAGAATTACTATTTCATTATAATCGAAAAGCAAAGGAATATCATTTTTATAATGTTGGATTTGTTGAAATGCACCTTCTACGGTCGTATTAGAATCATTCGGATTTTTTAATTCAAAGAGAACGAGTGGTAATCCATTGATGAATAAAATTATATCCGGTCGTCTATCGTTATTTCCAGAAATAGAAAATTGATTTACGATTAAGAATTCATTTTCTTCTGGTTCATTCCAATCTACTAAATAAATAAATTCGTTTGTTATCTTTCCATCTTTCTTCTTATACTGAATCTCCATTCCACCAACTAGCATTTCATGGAAATTTTTATTTCGCAAATCTGCTCTTGCTCCATGAATAGATTTTACTTTTACTAAAATCTCTTGAACGGTTTCTTCTGGTAATCCGCTATATTTTTTATTTAGAAATTTGTTTAGTCTATCTTCTAAGATGACTTCTTTCGGAGATCTTTCAATTGATCCACCAGAAATATATTCATATCCTAAGCCTTGCAAACGTAAGATTGTATTTTTCTCGAATTCCGATTCAGTGGATTGTATCATATTCCTCGTTCAAGGAAAGCGGACATACCTTTTTACTAGTATGAAAAATAGGCTCCCCTCTTAGTTTTCTATTAGAAATACGAATAGTGTCAATAATAAATCAAAGTTTAGGTGAGAGTCTTTCGATTAATTTATAAATCGTCGAGCTTGATTCTCTTAATGGGATTGGAATATTACGACTTTCAAAGTCTTCAGATCCTTTTCTAGCATTTCGAATTGCCTCTGGCATTTTGTCTTTGAGTTCTTCGAATACTTTTTGGAGAGTCTCTTTTGTTTTGCCGTATTTTGTTGTCTTCAAACATTGGTTTAGTTTTTCTTCGTAAAGACTTCTATCCATCTTTTCACAAATGAAATTAAAGTGTAAAAGCAACCACAATTCAAAAGCTTGAATGGAATATGCCGTTTGAATTCCAGAACCTTCACACAATTTTATGGCTTCCTGAAATTCATGGTCTTTCGTATCATCCTTATCAAATACTATCCAGTATTCATCAAACTCTTTAGTTGATTCTGTTTTTCGCTTAACTGCTTCTCTCGCAAGAGTAAGAGCATTTCCATTTTCAGTAAGTTCAATGGGGATAATATCAATATTACTCAATCGGCAAATTGATTTTAGATTCCGAAAGTATTCTGTCTCCGTTTGCCCCTCACAATAAATCAGAAATGTCTTTCTTAATTCTCTTGTCTCACCGACAGGTCGATGTCTTCTAGATTTACTTGGATCAAACTTTGGCATGAGTAATTAATTTAGTCCAGAGATTACAGGGATAGCTCCGTATTTCCCTCTCAAATAATTTTTACTAATTGCCTCATCATTTCGAACTCCCTTTCCGTCTTCGGTCTTATATTCATTGAGTGCAGTCAAAGTTGAAACTCCGAAAGAATCTTTCTCTGCAAGCCATATCTGGTCTCTACGTAAAACGCCAGCTTCTAACAAAGAAATATCATGCGTTGTAAAAATCAGTTGCGCATTCTTGTTGTTATACTCTTTATCATAGAACAATTTAATTAAATTCTGAGTAAGAATCGGATGGAATTTTGTATCAATTTCATCGACAAACAATGCTCCGCCTTTTTCTAAAACTTCTATCGCAATGGCAGCAATATCAAAGAATTTACGCGTTCCCTCAGATTCAAATTTACTAAATGGAAAATCCTTGAACCCTTTTTGATTTCCTTCATTGTCATAAATTTTTCTGCGGCTAATGATATTTTGTTTGGCAGTTAATAAATTAAGAGCTGACTCTAAATCTAAAATTCCTTTAGTAGTATTCAGCTTACTATCTTTTTTAACTTGAATATCTTCAATGCCTGTGTCTGCTTTCTTCAAAAGATTCAATAATTTTTTTTGAAATTCCACTTCTTCAATTCTAGGTGTAACAGAGCTTCCATGAATGAATGCAGTGATTTCAAAAGAATCAAAAAAATAAAAGTTTTTAAAATACTCTAAGATGGAGCGAGAAGTTGGATCATTGAATTTTGCTGAGATAGTAAGAAGTAAAGCATCTTCTCGAATCATTTTATTTTTATCTAACTCATTTAAAATTTTATATTCACCATTAATATCAAATGCTTGGTCTTTTCTTTGAAATATTTTTGTTTCTCTATCGAGAGTCTTGTAAAGCCATTCTTGTTTAATATTTTTTTCTAAAATTTCAAAGCCATATCTGTATTCAGTCTCTTGAATAGAAAAAGAAATTTCAAAAGAACTAGATTCTTTTTCGGAAATAGTATTCAATAGGAATGGATTGGATTGAAAGTTTTTGTAGTTCTGCCAAAGTTCATCTTGTTTTTCGGCTAAGACTGTATCTGCTAAGAATTGTAAAGCTTTGATGACATTACTTTTCCCTCCCCCATTCGGTCCGTAAATAGCAGAAGCTTTTAGAACTTTTTCCTCTTTCCAGTTTATAACCGGAACATCTTGCAATTCAGGAATTTTTTCTTTTAAGGGAGCTGCCGTAAGATGAAATATTGTCTCATCTTTATAGGATAGGAAATTACCAAAACGAACCTGTAAAAGCATTCTAGCCTCTTATTGTCATTTTTTGTGAATTTATAGTAATTTTAGCAAACAAGAAGTGCCAGTCAAGTTAAAAATATAGATTTTTTTGTGAATTTTTGTAGATAGGAGATCAATTCGCGAGTCGGGGCACGATGCATCGTGCCCTTACACTCCGGATGATGCGATTCTATCGACGAGCTCTTTATGGTCAGCATTGGTGCTTATCGTGACTTTGTTATTCCAATTGATTGGATTATTGGCTATGTAATTAACAATATTATAATATGATTTTTTATCTCTAATGATATGTTCATAATAATTCCGTTGCCATACAGGAACACTAGGTGTATTTCTCAAAATATTGATTTGTTTTGTCACCGATGATTTATATCCACGAATAATTGTCGGAATTGTATTTGATGTTGGTTTTCCGAATTGTTCCACCGTTGATGCACGATTTATATACGTCATATCATCACGGGGATTAATTACAATTATCCCATGTAAATGATCGGGCATGATTACAAATTCATCCAATTCGATATTGGGACGCATCTGAGAAGTACGCAACCATTCATTATGCGCAATCATTCCCATTTCATTTAATTGCATCTTTTGAATTCCATTTTGTTTCACGATTTCGCCAAATAAATGTTGCCGATTGTTTAGACATATTGTAATAAAATACATTCCTTCACTGGAATAATCATATCCCTTTAAACGGATCGATCTGCGATGATGTAAATCAGGATTATAGGTCACTCCACCCTCACTTCCCCACTCAATAACCGAGGAAGAAGATAATCACGAGTTTCCGTAAGAGATTGGATTTCTTGGGAATTAGAAAATAATTTTTCAAAAATAGAATTACATTGTTTATTAAACTTTTCCATCGTAATCGAGTCAGGAAATACTATGTATAAATTTTTAAACGTATCGGTCGTAATAGTATTAAATACAGCACCATGACCTAATCTAAGAAGTTGGCTCATTTGATCTTGAAGATAAAGATATGTAAAAAACTGAAATCCTTTTTCTTTATGAATTATTGCATAATTAGATTGACTCATTGCCATTGGAATTCCGGCTAATACTATTTTACCAACCGTTCCTCTTGCTGTAATAAATATAGTATCTTTCTCATATAACTTACTATTACATGCCTTCAATCCTCTTTGTGTTATATATCTTTCAGTTTCAAACAAATATACTGAATCCTGAACATCTTTAGGAGTGAAAAACGGAATATCACCATTCCAAAATTCTGCTACTTGGGTCTTAGGAGTGCCACCCCCAAGAATATTTACGTATTCAGTAAATATCCCCACCTTCCACCCTGCTGGAATCATTCCCATTTCGGGATGTTCGACGAGTTTACCAAAAGGGCATTCGGTTGCTTCTTCTTTTGCACCAGGAGGAATACCAAAGTTGACAAAATAATGACGATAAACCGCCATTGCCATTTCTTCTAACGTTTCATTCATGCGACGGTTGAGTTCTATCTTGTCGTCCAAGTCCCCAAGGACTTTGGCGATTTTGCGTTGGGTGGGGAGTGGTGGGAGGGAAAATTCAATCTCCCTAATACTTTTCATACTAATAGTTTTTTGTGTTGATCCAGTAGCTAAACTTTCAATTTGATTTTTCGATTCAACAGAAGTTAGTGTAAAGTAAAAATATTTTTTATCTTCTCTTGGAACAATGAAAACAGTATTTTGTCCAAGGCAAAAATGATTATCTTCTCCAACATAACAAACGTTACCCGTAGTCCCTACTCTCGAAAAAACTATATCACCTTTTAAAGGTTTATATTTTCTAGAAAATTCTAAAAAAGTTTCTTCATCAACTTTTAAAGTATTTTTTAAATCTAAAACGCCTCCTTTTATATCTGTAACTCTAACCATATTATATCCTTGATTAGAATATTTTGGAGTTTTATGTAAGCAATCAATTACCTCCGCCACATCTCCCAGCTTAACAGTTTTCCAATCGGTCATATTTCTATTTCCACATTCACTTGATTTTCAATACGAATTTTTTCATAGACAGGTATTTCGGGATTTAAAGATTCTAAGCTAATAAACATACAATAGGGAACTTCTTGTTCTAAGTCTTTTTCCCAGCCTTTATGACCAACTACTGCAAAGCTAATAGATGCAGGCAAGTCATAAGATTTTAAAATTACCCAGTCTTTTTGAAGAGAACTATCATTTCGCTTAACACCTCTTATCAAACCCCAATCTTTTCTTTCCCGAATCGTCCACTTTATAGAGGTTGGAGTTTCTTCTTCTGTAAATTCCTCTTCATCGGAATTAGTATAATCGGTTACTCTTTCTTTAAAGACTTGTTCGGATTCACCTAATTTGCCGCTAACCCAATCCACCCACGTAGCAACATAGGAATGAGAACCTTTTCTAGTTCTTCTAATTTTTGCTTTATATGCAAGAGTCACTTCTAACAAAAAATCATACGTGTCAGCAGGATTTCTTAGCTCTTCAGGAATTTGAAAGGAATAGATATGAGCTTTACGTGCTTGTATTTTATTCTCCGCTACAAAAGTAATCCTTGATTTAGAATTATCCAATGCTCGCGCTAAGGAAGGTAATCCATATCCAAAGTATCTAAGCGCATTGAAAGGATTATAACCATTTGCCTTTTCTGACCATCTAGCCGATTGAGCAACTAACGCACGCAAAAACAAAGAAGAAGCATTTTGCCATTTGGATTGAATTTTTGCAACAATGTGAGATACTTTTGGAGCCGCAAAAGAAGTTCCAATAGCGTCTCTTCTAATTGCTGGTTGCCCATCTAATGTAGATGAAGTCAATTCAGGACTTGTATCTTCGTGCTTAGTTAAGTTTGGATTAGAATTTTTTTCTCTTACCCAATCTCCGCCATATTCGACTACATCCGGTTTGATACTGTCCCATATTCCAAGACCAGTTCTGCTAAAAGAAGAAATTTGATCTCTTGTTCCAAACGATTTTCTATCTATATCTTCGAATTCCCCATTGCATACAGAACCAACCGTTAGAGAAAAGAAACTTTGGGCAGGATTAGCAATTCGAGTAGAAGATTCAGTTAGATAGTTTGGATAATTTCGATTTGCCTGTAAATGTTCTTTTATTCCTAGATTTGAGGGATTATTTGTTCTTTCTCGTAAGTTTCCAGCAGATATAATAAATAAAACATCCTTTTCCCAAATCAATTTATCAATAGAAGCTGACCAGTCAGACATATGTTTCATTTTACAAGGAAACTGTGAATTAATGCTTAGATTAAATATCTTAGTTTTTAATGGAAAGTAGTCTTCCACTATTTTCTTCATTAACGAAGCTGGAAATAATTCTGCTGCAAGATTAGAATACCTATCTAAAACTCTTGCATTTTGAATCCACATTGAATGTGAATATGTTCCTGACTTTGGAATAGAGTTAGAAAATAAAATGGCTCCGGCAACTCTCGTTCCATGTCCGCCGTTTCCAACTTTATCTACAGTCTCAGGGTCATCAGGAATATAAGACTTTGAATCTTCGCTTATTATTGCATCCACTAAAAATCTATGCCCTTCTTGAACTCCACTGTCAATTAAGCACACCTTAGGAGCATTAAGAGGAGGAGGATTAAAGTTTAATCCTTCCGCAGGAGAAGTATTTTCTTCTAAATTTTTTTCAAATTCATAAGGATCATACTCGTTTATTTCGAATAAATATGGATAATTTAAAACGATGTCTTTTAACCCAAGACCATTGATTTTAATTCTAGTTCCAAAGCTATCACCGAAATCTATGAACGATTCTAAAAGATCACCATTGTATGCTTTATTACGAACTAATTTTTCAAATTCACTATGTCTTTTGAAGGCAATTTCATCTCTTAACTTTTCTGCTTCTTCTTTCTTCTTTCTCCAATTTATAATTCTAACCGAATACTTTTGTTCCGATTCTTCTTTTTTACGATTTGGATAATCAGAAATATATATATTGCAAGAAATTCCAACATCTAGAATATAAAGACTGTTATCCTCAATTGAATCCCATTTCTCTTGTAATTCATCGGAAAGTATATTTTCAATTCTCCATTTTTTACCTTTTTCAATTTCCCAAAGCTGAGCGATCTGGTCTTTGCTCCTTCCCGTTTCTGTTAAAAACTGTTGAATTTTTTCTTTGAGACTAACAAGCTGTAATTCCCCTTTCATGGAAGATCCAATAATAACACCATCGTCTTCAACAGAGATTACTTCGATTCCAAACGAACGCAAAGAATCAACTTTCAATTCTTTAGGGTCAATTCTTAAAAATAAAGGAATTGCGTCTGGCAAAGGTGGAAGACTAGATTCCAATCTTTCCTTCTGAATTTTTTCCCATTCTTCAATGATTGTATTTGCTTGCTCTAAAAGATTTTCTCCATGCCCTGATCTATCATTTAGGTTGCCAAGTGTAGTGGGAGATTTACTCTTATTACCCCCAAAGAAAGAAGAACGGTGCTTAGCCTCTATACTTTGTTTAATTTTAAGATGGGGAAAATCTGCCATTTACTTTCCGGTCACTTGATTTTCTTCTATAGCTTTTAAAAGGTGCAATTCATTTACGGGTAAATCTTGTTTTAACACTGCTTCTTTAGAAGCGTCTTGTGCTATTTTTACAATAATCGCTGCTGAGTATCCATTCAATCTTTCTGTTAATTTTTTCCAGTTTATCTTATTGGAAATTTTAATCGATGACAAAGTAGACTTTAATAATTGAAGAATTTCATTTTCCGAAGGAAGCGGTATTTCAATAACGTCATCAAATCTTCTAAACAGAGCAGTATCTAAACTACTTTCAAGATTGGTTGTAGCAATCAAGATTCCTGGAGAAGAATATTCTTCCATTAGATTTAAAAGAATATTTACAATTCGATGCATTTCCCCTACATCATTACTATTACTTCGTTTTTTTCCGATGTAATCAAATTCATCTAAAAGTAATACGCATGGATAATCTGCAATTGAATCAAAGATTCCTCTTAAATTTCCAGCAGACTCTCCAAGAAAAGAAGATATGACAGCTTCAAAGCGAACTTTCAAAAAAGGCAATCCTAAATTCCAAGCTATTCTTTCCGCACTCATACTTTTTCCGCAACCTGGATAACCATAAAATAATATCTTCTTTCGTGGTTTCAATCCAAAATGGGCGAGCCTTTCTCTACCTGCGTATTCTTCTTCAATTCTTCGAATTTTTTCTTCTACACTTGCAGGAAGGATCATATGATGGCGGAGTTCTTCTCTATCTACATACTTAGCAAGAGGAATTTTATATCGCTTATCAGTTGGAATATCATGTAAGGGAACAACTTTACCTTTAGGCTTATTACTTTCATGACTTAGCCTTTTTTTAAGGATCATTTCTAAATCCCCTGCCAAATTGGTATGTCCCTTTTTTCTTTCTTCAGAGATTATTTCTTGAGCAATCTTTACTAAATCTAAGCTTTCTTCAGAAGGTATAGTTTTAAAAAGACGTTTTAGCAATGATTGGTTCATTTTTGATACCTTCTCCTGTAGGATAATATTATAATATAAATATAGGACAAATTACATATGGCATGAGTCAATTTTTATATTGATAGGAAATAAAAAAGATTTTAGCTTTGTAAAGCTTCCCTTAGAGCTTCCAAGCGTGCAGATTTTGCTTTTTTTTCAATTTCAGCTAATAACAGGGGAAGCTTTTTCGCAATTTTAGGATTAGATAAATCCGAATGTAATCCATTTTTATTTTCCTTAAAGCCGTATTCCTTTAATAACTCTTTTGATTTAGTATCTTCGAATAATTTAAACAGCCAACCTTCTAAATCTGGTTCTATCATAATTACTTTATTATTTCTATTAAAATCTTTCAGAATACGAACAGAATATTTTGGTTCATTTATTTGTTTTAACGTATCAAAATATTTTTGTTTTGTTTTTCCCGTATCCTCATCAATTAAGGCTATGCTATTATTTTTATTTTCTAACTTTCGACCAATATTTCCAGAGCCTAAAGAATGAGTTACGTCTAAATAACCGCAATATTTCATTAATGCCTCATCCCCGTAACATTCTATATATATCATGCTCATTATAACATTTTTTTAAATTTATCAAAGTTTAAAAAGAAATCATCTTCCATATCAAATACTTCTGAAAACTTCTCTTGTGGAATGGAAGAAACTTTTGTTTGATAGTCTTCATAATAGGTAATATAAATTCGCAAATCTTCTGGTTTTGTTTTTTGTAAAATAGAACTAAGAAACGGAAAATTATGAGTAGCCACAAAGTATTGATTTGTTTCGTCTAACGCTATTTTTTCACCTAGGTATTTATTGTAAAAAGGAAAAACTTGTGCTTCTGGCTCTTCTAAAAGCAAAGTAGAATTTTCCGTATGCATTGCCGTTACATAAAATATTATTCTTTGCAAACTATCCGAAAGACTAACGAACGGATACTCATATAAAACCCCATCTTGTTCTTTTAAAATTTTAATCGTATTTTCATTTGGGTTTAATCCTAGTTTTAAATCATAATCAGAAAGAATTTCTGTAATGATTTTCTTTAGACTCCCTCTTGTTAGAATAATTTGTGGAAGATTATTTCCAAAGGGCGCAATGAGTCTTTCTGTTGTTTTATCATTAAACTCGGAAGCTAATTTGAATTTGTAATAGAAAATATTTTCTGTTAGATATTCATTTAAGGATGAAACTATATCATTTGTTGAATCAAATTTAAAAATTCCCTCTTTATCTAATTTTGGTTTTTTAGGGCTGATATCCATCAATTCTAATACTGATTCTTTATACTCATATCTTTCTTTAATCCTATTAACCTCATTCGCCATTGATAATTTATTCGAATATTCCCAATAATATAAGCCATTCTTGTAAATTAAATGAAAAGACTCCCCCTCTATTTCTACTTTTAGTTTTCGCTCAATGTCTCTATCGTAAATCAAATCGTTATATTCTTTCATTCTGACCAGTTCGTTAATAGAAACATTTCGTTTGGATAACAACGATATAGCCTCAATGATGTTTGATTTTCCAGAAGCAGGCTTTCCAATAAATAGATTTACTCTTCCAGGAGAAAGAGAAAGCTTTTGAATGGATTTGTAATTTTCAATATCAAGTTTGGTTATCATTTGGATTTCCTACTCCGCTTTCAAACTATTTAAGTTCTTTTTGATTTCACTTGCCAGTTTAGAAGATTCTTCAAATTGGTGAAACAATTTATCTTTAAAAACTTTCATTTTTTCTTCAAAGGGAGTATCATCTTCTTCCGCAGTTTCGGTTCCTACATAAATACCAGGAGCAAGTTTATATCCATGATTTTGTATTTCCTCTATTGTGGCTAATTTACAGAAACCTTCCACATCTTGGTATTTGCCTTTTTTCTTTCTATAATTCTGATAGGCACTAGCTATCTTATCAATTTCTTCATCGGAAAGATATTTTTGTTTTCTTGATCCAGGAATAAGACTTCCCATTTTACTTGCATCAATGAATAGGACTTCATTTTTTCTTTCCCGAAAAATAGAATTACCTTTTCTATTCTTAGAGAGAAACCAAAGACAACAAGGTATCCCAGTATTGGCAAAAAGTTTTTCCGGCATTCGAACGATACAATCTACAAATCCTTGCTTAACTAAAATTTCTCGAATGTTTTTTTCTTCGCTTACACTTGTAGTCATAGCGCCATTAGCCATAACAAAGCCTGCTGTTCCGTTTTCATTCAAGTGATACAAGAAGTGAAGCATCCACATATAATTTGCATTTTTCTTTGCAAGAGAAACTTTCTCAGTTCCTATCGTTAAACGTGTATCCTTCGAGTTAATTAAATCAGCACCCCAACCTGCTTCACTTTTCGATCCATCATTAAACGGAGGATTGGCAATTACATAATCTGCTTTTAAATCGGCAAATAAATCATTTGTATAAGAATTACCCATTTGGATATTTCCTTCCATTCCATGAATGAAAAGATTGATTCGCGCCAAACGAAAAGTAAACTCTTTACTCTCTTGTCCATAAAAACTTAAATTACCGGAATGTTTGGTAAACTCATCTGCTTGCACAAACATACTAGCGGATCCAGTGCAAGGATCAAAAACTTTTCCTTCTACTGGCTCAAGCATTGCCACAAGAGTTTTTACAATGCTCTTAGCAGTAAAAAACTCCCCTCCTCTTTTCCCTTCCGCAGACGCAAATTCACCAATAAAATATTGATATACTTGTCCTAAAAAATCTAAAGAAGAAATTACATTACTGAATTTTTCAGAGGAAAACAAATTAATAAGTCCTGCTAAATTTTCACGAGATAAATTTGAACCTGCAAACGTTGGAGGCAAAAGTCCTTTGAGTTGCTTTGGATATTCTTTCTCTAGAGCGGCTAACGCTTTATCGAGGATAATTTTATTATCATCCTTCTGAGCGTTTTCTAAGATGTATCCCCATCTTGCTTCTTTAGGAAGTAAAAATGCTTTTCGTTCCTGGTAAAAAGAAGGATCTTCTAAAATTGCTTTTCTTTCTTTATCTGTCTCACAATAATAATCGCTTTTTTTATTTCGAGTCAATCCATCTAGTTCGTTGTATGTTTTGATATATCCAGTATTCAAATATCTTAAAAATATTAATGGTAGAACGAATCTTTTGTAATCAGTAGGTTCAATCGCTCCTCTTAAATTGACTGCCTCTTCCCAAAGCTCTTTTTTAAAATCTATGGATTCACTATTGGATTTTTCTTTTTTTACTGCTTTCATGCTATATACTTATTTTCGGATGTATAAAAACGATACTATAGACATTCAGAGGATGGCAATGCTTTTATTTTTGGGTTTATCTACAATAATAATGTAAAGGTCATATTTTATCTTAAGTGTTTGAAGCTACCCCATTTTTTAGTAAACGAAATTTCTAAATTTTTCCCAAAAACCATTTTCAATTTAATACTTTTTTTATTTATGAATAGAAGAAGCGAATTCAGCGGGTGACATGCCGTTTAACGCTGAGTGCGGTCGGATTGTGTTATACTTGTTTATAAAACCAAATATAGAGTCTCCTGATTCTTCCTTGCTATCGCAATCAGAAAGGTTTATTTCTCCTATTTTGATAGTTTTATTCAAAGATTCAGCATGAGCATTTTCGTATACATTGCCTACACACATCGAAATTCTCATTCCGTAGTCCATTAGCCGCTGCACATATTTATCAGAACAATATCTAACATCTGCATCGGTATGATGAATACATCCAAATAAATCCTTTCTCTTCTTTTTCGCTTCCTCTAAAGCTCTAAGAACTAAGTTTGTATCATTCTTATCCGATATAGCGGAACCAACAACCTCTCTATTGTGCAAGTCCATTAGTAACGCCAAATAGTGATTTTTCCCTTTAACATCATAAGCCGTTACATCGCCAACAAAAATTTGGTTTAGGTCTGTAGTTTGTTTTCCTTTAATAAGATTTTCATACTTGTGGAATTTACTACAAAGTGTATCGTACGACAATAAGAACCCCACCAGAATCTTAAAGGAGCATTGGCGAAGTGTTAGCACTAAAGAGTCTGAGCTGCGGGCTTTCTTTTCTTTCCCAAGAAAGAAAAGAAAGAGAATCTTCTACAGAAAGGGCGATAGCGAAAAATAGCGTAGCGTCAAAAGGTGACCGTTAAACTTGCGGTAAAAGATCTTCCTGGCTGTGGTAGGATAGAGGAATCATAGCCTAAAGATCTAGCATAGTAGAAATTTCCTGCATTTCCTTGTCCGGTTCCAGGATGAAAATAAGAGGTATTTAAAACGTTCATGACCTTGAATGTAAAATACCCATAGTCTTTAAAGTTAATGGTGATCCCACTATCAAAAATAAAATAAGGATCCAATCGTTTATCTTGCTGCTGAACAATGCGTCTTGCTATTAGGTCAGTATCTGTCGTTGACGTAAGGGGACCATTGTCATGCAAAGCGTTTCTAGAATAGAACTCTCTACTTCCCACATAATTGCCTCTCAAGTTAAAAATAAACAAATCTTTTACAGGAAGATTTATTCCAAGATTCACTTTATGTGGAGCTATGTCCCCTAAATTGGTATACTTACGAGATCGGGGAAGAAATTTAGCCTCGCCTGGAAATAGGTATTCGTATTCTCCTAAAGGAGTAACACCCTGTTGCCATTGCTTCATGGCATGGTCGTAATATGCATCCGCTACTGCTTGCGTATATGTATAATAAGTATAAACACTGATCGGAGGGGATTTGTCTAAAAAATTTGAAAAGTTCCAACGAAATTTGTATTCAAATCCATAAATTCTTCGCCTTCCTGCATTTTGTGGAGATTCTCGGATTACATCTTCATATCGAGAGTAATAAGCTGAAAGCTCATTTAATGCTTGCCTACTTTGGTGCATAATAATTGCTTCCGAGGTTTTTACTTTTTCAGGTCGTAACTTCAGGTCAGCAGTTCTACCCGAAAAACCACCGAAAAGGTTAAGCGGAGAAGGCTCATTAAACGCCTCCCCATATAACAGCTTAAACGCAGTGCTATCTGTAAATTTATAAATACCTGTGACTCTTGGATTTAAAGCACGACCATAGATTGAGTTCTCATCATAACGAATCCCAGGACTAAAGCGGAATTTTCCAATATCAATGATACTGAGTAAAAATCCACCTCTATCAAAAGTGCCGATCGTATTTTCTTCTGGCATTCTACTTTTGGGAGAAGGACCTTTAAGAATGTAAGGGTCATTACTATTCCCAATTGCATAACCATTTGGGTAGGCTTTATCTATGCCTTTGTTAATATTTGGATTAAGAAAGTCATCAGAGCTAACGTACGTTGAACCCCACCAGTAGCCTGGAATATCATAAGATTTTGTTAATTTCTTGAATTCTACTTTCAACCCTGCCATTAATTTTACTTTTTCAGTAATTTTATATTCTATATTTTGATTCACTAAAGCACTTTTACTGACTTCGTTCCATCTAGTAAAGCTGATATAGGAATTATTAGCCTTTTGCCCGTAGCCATAACCATCCGCTTCTGCCCAATCTCCGTAAATCCGACTATCTCGAAAAGCTGCCAGAGAATAAGAACTTAACTTACTTGTAATGTCTACTTGATTTTCAGCATAGATATTCGTTCCAGACTTTCCCCACATTGCGGTCGGCTGAGCTTTATCTCCTGGATATTGCGAGCCATATGCTTCGTATTTATTCGTTATATTTGCTCCAATTTTTAAGGTCTTATAAGTTCCACTTAGAATAGTTCCCCAATCATTCACAGGATCTGAATACTTTCCGAATGGTCGTCCACCACTACCATAATTAAGTAAGGGACCCCAAACTTGCGGATTGTTAATCCAATATTGTGTATTATATCCGTAGTTCGAGGCATTTTTGTTGGCATCATCACCTTCTTGTTTTCTTGCTGACATTGCTAGACTAAGGTCTCCAATTTGAGAAGTGACACCTGCATCGGCAGCCCAAGACCTACCCGTCCCATGAATGATGCTCGCCTTACCGGCGATAGTTTTTCCGTTATTCTCTCGTCCGTCTTTTGTAATAATGTTAATGATACCTTGAAAAGCATTCGGTCCATAGACGGCAGATGCAGGTCCGTAAATAATCTCGACTCTTTTAATATTTGAAATAGGGTATTGTCGGGAAGGCGTAGCTACCTGTGCCCAAAGGTCATTTTCGATAACACCATTAATCATTAGCAAAGTCCGAGAGGTAAATGGGGTTCTATACCCTCGTTGATACAAGACTGCGTTGTCGGTTCCTTGTTGACCTATATAATCAAAACCAGGTAGATCGCGAAATATATCATCCAAGCTAGTATAGCCTCTGTTCTTAAAATCCTGCTCAGTTACAACCATAGTGGTAGCAGGAACATCCATTAGACTTTCTTTGGTTCTAGATGCTGTCACGACCTCGGTTTGCTGCAAAAGCTTAAACACATCATCGGATGCTTTTGTATCTACAGCTACTACAGGCAATGCCAAATCTTTTCCAATGGAAGTGCCATTTACATATTCATCTACGTTCTCAGCATTTTCTTTTCTGGCTGTATTGAACTTTACTTTTTGTGAAAACTTTTTCGCGAATCTTTCAGCAACAACTTTATCTTCTATTTTTATTTCTTCTGGCGGAAGGTCTACTTCGCTTAGATCACCAAGAGAATCTGAAACGTTAAGTGCATCAATGACATTGCCTTTATCTGGATTATAAACATGCCCATAGATTAATATATTTCCATTCGGTTTTCGTGAATAATACCCACTCAAATAAAATTTTGCGTTATTGTCTTTTGCGGTTTTAAGATTTTCCGAATTGGTTCCGTTCAGAGTTTTAATCTCAAAGCCTTTTGCTTTCAACTCCGCAGTTAAATTTTCTAATATAAGTTCTTTGTTTGCCAAATCTTCTTTTGATTTATAGGGGAGAAAAGGACCGATATAAATTACATTAGAAAGAGAACCATCAGCAAGTAGATTAGAAGTAAAGATTGCAAAGAGAACAATAATCGTTCTCTTGTATTTTAAATTATTTATCATAAAACCCTTAGTATAGTTTTCGAAAATGTTTTGTTTTATTTCCGTTCTAGAAGAAAGAAAACAGCACTTGCAATCGAAAATGCAATAGAAAAAAATAATTTTAGATTTTTTTAGAAGAAAAAAACCGTTCGAATGAACGGCTTTCGGATAATAGTAATTAGCCGGCAGCAATCGCCAATTCAACACGACGATTTGCGGGATCAGTTGGACCTGCACCGGGTGCAAGTTTTTCTGCTCCCAGACCTTTGGATTCACCAATTTGGTCATCGGTAATTCCTTGTGATTTTAAATAGCCTTTCACAGAATCAGCTCTTTGCTGACTTAGAGATTTATTGAGAGCAGGATCGCCAGAGGCATCGGTATGACCTGTAATGTTTACTTTTGTATCGGGATAGGCTTTGATTGAATCAGCAACTTTATCAAGAGTAGCTTTTCCTGTATCAGGAAGCTCTGCTTTTCCAGGATTGAATTTAATGGCTTGCTCACCCATTTTTAAATTTAATGCTTCGGTATCACCATCTGAACCTTTAACTTCAGCAACTCCAATTTTTTTAGATTCGAGATCTTCTTTAATATCATCTTTCATTAAATCAAAGTATAATCCTGCGCCAAGACCAATTGCACATCCTGCAGCGAGACCGACAGCCTTGCCTTTATTGCTAGATTTTTAAAGAAATTTAAAATCTGTTTGTGGTCAATCAAAAACATGTTGCATTCTTTCTTTGCGATTTCAATTCTGTAAAGATAAACATGAAACAATCATTTCAAATGAGCCTTATTTGCGGTATTTTTGGACTCTTAACTGGTATCTTTGTAAGTAATAATGCTACTGGTGCGGGTTATGAGCAGTTTGCGCTCTTTTCGGTAATTGCATCTCTAATCTGTTCTTTTACTCTCTGGCATTTATTTATCACAAAAAAAAAATCTACTTCGATAGGACTCGGGATATTCACGGGGATTATCATTGTAATCCTCTCTCATTATTTTACCTGGTATCTAATGTCTTTGTTTTATTTTTTATGCAATGAGCTTACGGGAAAATGTTTAAGCTCTCTAGGAGAAAAAACAATGAACCCGGTTGAATCAACTTATTTACTTCTACCCTTCACGGTATTCAGTCTTATTATTGCATGGCCTACCATTCCTCTCGGAGCATTCCTTGGCGCAATCATGATCAAACTACAAAATAATTCTAAAACTTAGAAAAAAAATTGACTTGCCAAAAAAAGTCAATAAATTATAGTTTCTCTCCCTATCAATTGGGAGGAGAATATTGTGAAAACAATTTTGATTATATCGGGTTTTCTTTTTGCTTTTAACTTATTTGCAGCAGATGAAATGGAAGGCATATACATTGCAAAATCGGATAGCTCTAAAGAAACCTACGAATTAAGTCTAAATATAGAAAAAGATGAATCAGGAGATGATGCCTATTTCTTTCACCTAACAAAGGCGTTACAGAAAGAGGAAGGAAAAAATGAAACATCTATTGTTGGCAAATACAAAGTAGATAAAAAGAAAATTATTCTATACGGGGAATCAATTACTGCCTCTAAGCAAAATACGAGCGCTGATCTTGAAGACAAACAAGAAAGTAAATATACTGGATCTCCAATCCGTGTTTTTGTTCGAAATGAAGATAATAAAACAATTTTAGTTTTAAGTGCTTTCGGAAAAATTCTTAAACTTGCCAAACAATCTTAATTAAGATTCAAATGATTTTTTCCCTACTCTGCCTGCTACTGCTTGCAGGCAGTTTACTTTTCTAAGAAAAAATAATTTTCCAAATAATTTCAAGGAGCAGCAAATATCGTTTTAATTTCAGCACCAGCATTACCGAGATCAGCGACCGTCAGAGTAACCATTCCACCAGAGTTAATATAGGTTTCAATCACTGAAATCGACTTGACCTGACCTGCCTTGTCGCGGCTAATATTGAATTCAACCTCTGTATCAGCATATTTAATTTTATCTGACTTACGCGGATATTTATACCTATCAAAATTGTAAATAAAACAAATCCCTAATAAGTAAGCTTCCTCGAGGCGAGCAAGAGGCAAACTAAGAGTAGACGTTGTCACCATAGTATCGTCGGTAAACTCTGTAACTTTTGTGTTTTTAGGTAAAAACTTTTCTGCATATTGTTTGAGTGTCGGATTAGATTTGCTTGGAAGCTCCGAAACCGGTGGTGGGTATGCGGAAAGATACCCGTCAAACAAATATCCTTCTCGGTCGTCTGCAATAACTTTTACCCAGAATCCAGAAATCCCATCTACCTCATATTCTTTATCTGTGATTTGCCTTACCTGAGCCGAAGTTCCAAAAGAAACTGTCTGTAAAAATCTTCCATTCTTAGATGGCTTTTCTCTCAAATTGAGTCCTGACTTTGCGAGCACATAAAGCCTATCGCCTACTTTATAAGAAATAACTGGTTTTGCACTTAGAGCAATACTAAAAAAAAATACAATTAGGATGATAAGGTTTTTTTGTTCTTTCATATTTTTTTGTATCGGAGTCTTCATTGTGTATCGATGGTAATTTTTTTAAAGATTAGATTTGATTTGCTGAAAATGAGGCTTCTCTAAAAATTGAATGAATGCATTTTTCAAAACGAAATTTATTTCTATTTTTAATTTTTTTTTCGATTCTATCTCATCTTCTATTTCACTGCCTGGTTTCCTATTCCGAGAAAACTTCCTTTATCTGGCATACTATAGGAGAGAGAAAAATTTCTCCAAAGAAGTATGATCTTGCCATTCTTGGAGACAGCCAATTGATGAGTGGCGTTCATCCAGCCATTCTAAGTAAAATGCTAACCGAAAAAGGAAAGTCATTGGATATTTTGTATTATCCCCGTCCTTCCGAACAGCCGGAAGGAATTTATAAATTACTTTTAGATTTTAAAAAATCAGGAATTGAAATTAAAACTCTTATCGTAAATATTTCGCCAGTCACGAGTTCAAAGAATACAATTGTAGACGCTCATAAGACTCTCGCACAGAATTTTCAGCCTTTTTCTATCCGTATGCTTTTTGACCCAGACTTAAATCGTTTTTATTTTAAGAATCTTTCGGGTAATTTGTATTACCTGTTCTTACAAATATTTCCTCTTCTTAAACTAAATGGAAATTTTTCTAATGAGATAAGACTGATTCCTGGATCTGAGGGAATTCAGCATGATAAAGAAATCAATGCGCTTCTAGATGTAAAATTCTTTGGGAATTTAAATTCGAATAAAGAGAAGAATTTATTTTTAGAAAAATCTCTCCCAGCAGAAAATTTTTATTTTGAATGGGGAAATTTCTCATCGTTTACTGGAGAATGCATCGAACGAAAAGAATCACTTTCACTTCCTCTTGGAATCGAAGCTGCCTTTTTAAATCCCCGCAAAGAATCTTCTCAGTTTTGGTTAAAAATAGGAAATTTTGCAAATGAAAACCAAATACAAATTCGTTACTTGTATGCTCCCTTTTCCCCCGAGGCGGAATTAAAAATTGGTTCAAACGAAAACACCTCTCCAATTCAAATGAACCTGAGAGAAATAATTTCGAAATTCGGAAATGAAAGTGTTATCAAGATTGATCCTCAGCTATTCAACTCTGGAGATTTTAAAGATTATACACACTTGAATGTTTGTGGAATGATGAAGTTGACAAAAGAATTAGCCAATAGATTGTAATCTAATAGTTTTATGTTTAGCTTTAGAAAAATATTTTTACTCTTAATGCTTGGTCTATGCGGTTGTGCAGATGTAAACGAATTGTATTTATCCCCCGGTGAAGCAAATGCAAGAATTCTAGTAGCCTTCGCAATAAAAGATAGTCAGTGTAATTATACGCATAGAGTAACAGCGTTTATCCCCGGTGAAGCTCGAAAAACTGAAATTACTGCATGCACGCAAGCGATTTTAACAAAACTATGCGGAGATTGGAATGTGTCTGACCCAACTCCTCTCTTATGTAAGTCAATCAATTATAGAAATAATTATAAATTAGGCGGGATTAAAAAATGAATCCAAAGATAGACTTACAGCTAACAGAAATTATGCTCTACATTTCTCTTTTAGTTGCTTTTATTGTTTTAGTTATTCTTTATTTGAGATCTGGAGGTAAGAAAAAAAGAATCATCCAAACCACTGAATCAGGGGATAATGCCTCTAAGCCTAAGCAAGAACAATCTATTCTCGAAATATTCGATTACCTGGGAACTAAAATTGTGCACGAGAACGGAACGTATACTGTAAACCATAAAGGAAAAGTTTCCTTCTTTAAATCCTGGGAGTTAGTCCCAATCCAATTTCAGAAAATGGTAAAAGAGTTAGACAATAGATCGGGTCTCGCAAAGAAGAATGACGATTATTTCTTAGAGGTTATAAACGGAATTTATTATCTCACCATGCCAGACGGCTCTATCAAAAAATACAACCGCTTAACCGACGTTCCAGCTTACATCCGTAAGGCGGTGGGTAAGCTTTAAAGATAAATATGTTTGCCACGGAGGCACAAAGACACAGAGAGTTTTATGGTTGGTATAATAGTATAATCCTCAGATTCTCTGTGACTCCGTGCCTCCGTGGCAATCTTTTACTTTTTCTTATTTAATTCTGGCAATGTGAGTAGCACGTCAAATCGGTCGTTCATTTCTTGTTTGTATTCATCTTCGTCATAAAACAAAGGCTCGACTTCTCCGTAAGCTTGATAGGTAAACCTTTCAAAGTCCATATCACGATTGAACATTTTTTTAAATAAATCTTTGGCGCGGGCTTCTGTTTTTTTCATGTTCTGTTTATCATCGCCGGGTTGTTTGGAATGGGTTTGGATTTGGACTTTATAGCCGGGGTATTGTGTGAGAATTTTTTTTATATCGCTTAAAATATTCGACTCATCTTTTTTAAGAGCTGATTCAGGAATCGAAATCCTTAACTTGTCTTCTTTTTTTGTTACAAGTATTCCTGTTCGAAATTCTTTTACTTTATAGAATTGCAATTCATTCAATTCATTTCGAAACGAAAAATGTAATTCTAAATTACTGAGCGAACCGATTAGTATGCCATTATCCGCATATCCATCCCATACGATTCTTTTTCCAGGCTGACCAATTCCTTTCCATTTTTTGATGACCTGTGTTTTCATTGTTTCATTAGATTGATAATTATGTAAAATAGTTAACTTCCAAGTCTTAATAGAAAAATTATCCAACTCAGGAAATATTTCTAGAAAATCTAAATTGTCATCTCCATCTGGAGTAAACGTTTTAGAGGATAATTTAAAATAGATTTTTTTTTCCTTTGTGTTTACTGTTATTTTTCTTTCCGGTGATTTTAAATTTTTTGAACTGACCGTAGTTAGTTTCAATTTCAAAAAATAGGTGTCATCAGAAACTACCTTTCCGCTCGAATTTTTCCCATCCCAATCAATATTTTCTGGAATAGAATCGCCGGTAAAAACTTTTATTGTCTCTTCTTTACTGCCATCCTTTTTAAAAATCATTAATTCCCAGCTTAGAATATTCTTTTCAAAAGAAATAGGTTTAAAACTTACCGTATCTTTAATTCTATCACCGTTAGGCGAAAAGCTAGAAAGATTTGGCTGAATATCTACATTATCAGGTGTTCGACTCAAGTAAATATTTTCAAAAGTTGCAGTCATTTTATTTTGGGAGAAATCCTCACCAATTAAATGATAGGTGTATAAGCCTTCCTCCTGCAAGATTCCTCTATCATCTTTCCCGTCCCAAATTAAATTTTTCGGAATTGTTTTAGTATCCCATTGGAACGTTCGCACCGCTTCATTTTGTTCATTAAAAAATATTCCACTCCAACGATCCATTGGCTCAGCACTAATATCTTGTTTAATATTAAGTTGATCAAAAATTTTATCATTGTTTGGAGTAAAAAAACGATTATCCGCACTCAACCTTGCATATGGTGTTATCGAATCGAGATAAATAGAGACCGGTTTAGATTTTATCTCAGACTTGTCGGAGAAAAATATTTTCATTTGATGAATATAACGACCATCGGAAAGTATTTTTCCTACATTGTCGTTCCCAAGCCATTCGACCTGTTCCGGAATTTCTACTTTCAAAGGTTCGAGTTCTTTATCGCTGGAAAACAAATAAGCATAGAAACCACGCTTACGTTTACGCCTCAAATCAGCAGAAAAAATCTTAATTACTTTTCCATTTTCGTCTGCTATATGAATTTTCCAATCAATGGGGATCCGAGAACCGGAATATTTAATTTTGAAAATCATTGTATCATTGACATCATCAAAGTTAGGTGAAAAGAAAACCTTCGACGTTTCTAGCACTAATGACTCTGACTCTTCGGACATTAATGGAAAAATGAAAATGAAAACTAAGAAAAGAAAACTAAAACAACGCTTCAAAAAAATACCTCGTTATATACTCTTATCCGAATAAGAATTTTACAGCCCTTGATACGTAACTATAAATCTTCTTGGAATAAGGAAACCACCATAACTCATCAGAAAAGCGCCAGAACCAGCGGTTAATAGTGACAGCCTGTATCTGGGCATACGCGCGTAAGCCTTCTTTTCCGTGCACGCGACCAAGTCCGCTTTTTTTAAAACCACCAAATGGTAAATCGGAAATCATATAATTTGCTACAACATCATTTATACAAATAGATCCAGCTTGAATTTTTTGCGCAATTGATTTCGCCCGCGTACTATCGCTTGTCCAGATAGATGCGCTGAGTCCATATTCTGAATTATTCGCAAGATAAATTGCTTCCTCTTCTGAATTAAACTCCATCACAGAAATTTCAGGACCGAATGTTTCCTCTGACATGATTTTCATTTCATGATTTACACCAATTACAATTGCTGGCTCATGAAATAATCCCTTTTCGGCTAATATACGTTTGCCACCAGCAACAAAGAATGCACCCTTTGCTTTAGCATCTTTATAATGTGATTCTACAATTTCTACTTGCCTTGGTAAAGTCATGGAACCAACACTTGGAAATTCTTCTTTAGATCCCTGCTTTATTTTTCCATATTCTTCTTTTAATAAACTTATGAATTCGTTATAGATTGCTTTTTCTACATAGACTCGCTCCACTGAAATGCAGGTTTGACCAGCGTTAGCGAAACCACCCCAGAGTGCGCCGCGCACAGCACGTCGCAAGTCTGCATCTTTAAATACAATCATGGGATCCTTGCCGCCTAGCTCCAACACGACCGGTTTTAACATTTTACCACAGGCTTCTGCAATTATTTTCCCAGTCGCAGTAGAGCCAGTAAAACAAATCATATTTGTATTTGGAGAATTTACTAATGCAGCTCCTGCAATTTCTTTTCCAGTGACTACTTGTAATATGCCGTTAGTCAGCCCAGCTCGCTGAAAAAACTCTAAAGCTTTCAGTGTAGTATATGGTGTAACCTCTGAAGGTTTAATTACAACAGTATTTCCTGCCATGAGTGCATTCATAATAGGAGTTACGCTGAGGATAAGCGGGTAATTCCAGGGAGAAATAACTCCAACAACACCATGAGCATGGTAATTTACATAACATTTCTTTTGTATCATTAAGCCGCCCGATCTTTTTTCGGAAGCTAATATTTTGATACCTTTATTTGCGACGTAATCAATGGATTCAAGAGTTGTAAAAACCTCGAGAAGGGCATCCATTTTTGTTTTACCCGTCTCGTTACAAATACAAGAAATCATTTCTTCTTTATTATTCGCTAAAAATTTTCTAAACAAAATTAGTTCTTTTGCCCTCTCTCTTAAAGACTTGGCAGACCAAATTATTTGGGCTTGCTTAGCAAGAAGGATTTTTTCTTCTACCATTTCTGCGGTATACAATGGTAATTCACCAATTTTGGTAAGTGTTGCCGGATTGAAAATTTCAAAACTAGCTGTCATTCTTTTCTGTTTAGTAACAGGATTAGGTTTTTGCTTATTTACTAAACTTACAGGATTGGTTTTACTTTTTTTCGATTTCTGGTTCACTGTTTTTTACACCTGTAACAATTACTTTATCTTTAAGACCTAGATTTTTATTCCAGCCCACTATTTCAGGGACTGCCCTGGCAACATATTCATCCACAGTAGTAACTTTCATTTTGATATTATCAAACCCCGGGCGGATAACTTCTAGTATCTGATTCTTCACAATGCCATCTTTAGATCCAATATTTACAATAACGGCATCCTGGTTAATCTTTATTATCCGTGCGTCTAATGGAATGATAGAAGAAATTCTCTTAGAAATTCTCATTGAAATTTCAGCAAGCGAATTTCGATTAGATGCAGTCGTATTGATTGTATCCAGTACCTTACCACTAAAGCGATCATATAATTTATATTTTACTGTGATAGTATTCTTATCCTCCGAAAAAGTTCCATAAGCAATATAACGAATTTTATTATCAAGCTTTCTATCTTTATCTAAAACATCTAAGATATCAGCAGTATAATAGATAGACTCTGTATAAGCCTCTACTCCTTTTTTATCCTTGATTCTATTTCGAATTAAGTTTTCTTCTGAACCAGAAATCAACTTCAGACTTGGCTGGAGGCTAAGAGCAAACTTAATGGCATTGCCAATCTGAAGGCTTGCATCAGGATAAGTAAATAAACCTTTCTCTGGCTCTGGATCAAATACAAAAATTTCAGATTCAGAGCGCATGCCAAAATTAATTCGACCACTCTCATGAGTAAAGCTTTCACGGTAAATAAGTGTTTGCCTGAACTTATGAAATATATTTTCCAGACGGTTATGTATTTTCATATCATCTACATTTTCATCGCGCATTTTAGTAAGAAAAAGCAAGAGACGATACAAATCACCGTTAGAATAATAGTATTCGAGTAATTCCTGTTTAAATTCTGAATTCGTTGGTATTAATTTTTCAGCACGTTTAAGATGAAAGAATGCTTCATTGTATAAAAATTCTTTCTTAGTAAATCGAAACCTCTCGAGTCTATATTTTCCTAAATTAGATCTTAATGTGTGATTTTCATTTAAATTTGCAATGGCATAATTCTCGGCAGAAAACCTTCCCAGTTCGTTTAATTCCTGAAGCTCTAAAAGCTTTAAATAATTATCTGCAGATTCTTCGCCCTGTTTTAATTTATTGTTTATGTAACCTGCGATGTATTGAAGATAAGGGTCATTTGGGAAATCAACTAGCAATTCCTGCACATACTTCTTTGCTTCAATATATTTTTTTTTCTCTACTAAATCGAATTTACCCAACCACAATAGATTTTTAATTAGAAGTCTTTTGCTTTCAAAATTTTCTGCATCTAAAGAAAGAGCAGTATGCAAAAAGATATAAGTTTCTTCCATTAGCCGCTGCGGATCAGAGGAGTCTTTCAGCATTTCAAAATTTAAAATTGCTTTCTGATTAAAAGAATTCGGATTTTCTGGATGCTTGGAAATTAATTCATCAATAATGAAATTAGCTTTTTTAAAATCCTTGTTTGCAATGTAGACCTTTGCAAGTAAAAGCTTAAACTCATAGTTTTGAACAACCCTTTTCTTTGCTTCTTCTAATTTAATTAGCGCCAACTTATTCTTACCCGCTTTCAATAATACGTAAGCCCGTGCTAATAATAATTCTGGATTATATGGCTCTTCCTTAAGAGATTTTTCTAAAAGTTCTTCGGCTTCTTTAAATTTTCCTAGATCCGCTTGAATTTCAGCAAGACCTGCGATAGCTTCTTTATTTTTAGCATCTAACTCTAGCGTTCTTTTAAAGCCAGCCTCTGCATCTAGCTTTGATCCAAGAGAAAGAGAGCTCTTCGCAAAACCAAGATTAGCCTTAATCGATCCAGAATTTTTAATCAATGCTTGTTTATAATTTACAAGTGCTTCACGATAGTTTTTTTCTTTTAAAAATTTATCGCCTAATTGAATGTATTCCCCTGCTTCTTTCTCCTGAGAAATCACTTGCATAAAAGGAAAGGAATATAAAAGAAATGTAGTGATTATTAAAATGTTTTTCAATTTCATCATTGTTTTTCTGGCACAAAGAAACCAGATTGCGCCCTCCCTACAACATCTCTATAGAAAGAAGAAATCTCAACATCAATATATCTTCCAGTGAGGTCTGGATTTAATTTACTTTTATAAGAAATAATATATCTTTTATCTTGCTTGGACTTGATAAATTTGTACAGATTAGTCTCTTCCGGGCTACCCGGAATTTTCATAAACAATCCACCGGTTCTGTTCGCAATATCCTTGTAAACCGCTGCCATCTCCCCTTCATCAGAAAGCGACATGATGATTACGGGAATACCATGCGCATTTGCATATTGAATATTTCGAAGCACAGTATATTGATTAAACGCAGATGGTAACACATCGCCTGACACAAGTAATACAACGGCTCTAGGTCCGAGTTCGGGAATTAAGTCACCAATTCCCTGGTAAAGAGATTTTCCAAAATTAATACCGGAATCTATCGGTTCTGATTTTCGAATTTTAGCGTAGATATCATATGGAGAATATCCGAAATCGTATATTTTCTCAGCATCCTTTCCTGCGCGGATAACTTCAATTTTGTCCTTTACGGTAACTGAATTAAAAAAGCTTCCTAGAACTCCATCTATGTTTTTTGAGAACTCACTCATCTTTTTGCTATTCTCATAAATCAAAGCAACCTTAATATTATCGTTGAATTGCTTCATCTTAGCAAGCCCAACAAGCGGATATACGTTTTCATTTTCAGTAATTCTAAATCCGCTACGGCTAATACCAGTTAGATCCTGTTTGCTTCGATTACGAACTCGAACAATTAGAGATACATCAGGGAAACGACCAAGCTCAACGCGCTCTATATAAACATTTAGATTAGAAGTAAGGGTATTTTTAGGAGCAAATACATCTACTCTATGTCTATCATAATCAATAGAGTAAAGGGAGCCTGTCGTATCGTAAGCGCTTGCAAAAGAACGAAGTAGCTTGACATATTTTCCTGATTCGTCCCTGAAACTTGCAATCTTCGTCCACTTCTCACTATCAAGATTATAAATCATAAGACCGTTTTGTTCGTCAGCAACATACATTCTTTTTTTATAAAACTTGACAGAACGAGGAACTGTCATGTTAGGGTGAGTATATTCTTTTATGAAATTACCTTCGTCATCAAATACGGCGACTCGCTTGTTGCCCTTATCTGCCACATACACTAGATTATCCTCTATAACAAGTCCGGAAGGCATTTTTAATTTGCCGCGCCCATCCCTGCCAAACTCGGAAATGAATTTCCCATCGAGCGAAAGTTTTTGAACGCGATTGTTTCCAGAATCTGCGACAAATAAAATATCTTTTTCAGAAACAGCAATCCCGGTTGGACCGTAGAATCTTCCGCCTTCGGAGCCTTTGCCTGCGAATCTCTCTTGAAAATATCCCTTATCATTTAAAACATAAATTCTATCAGACGCAAAATCACTCACAAATATATTTCCTTTGTGATAAGTAAAGAACATAGGACCTTCGAAAGTTCTACCGAAACTCCCCTTATAATTACCAACAGGAAAACCGTTAGTGTCCATCTTGATAATGTTTGCAGTGTCAAAGGCTAATACGAATAAGTTCCCATCTTCATCAAACAAAATATCCGTTGGATTACGAAAACGAAACCCTCGGTTCTCATCACCGGAAAGATGTTTGTAAAAAGTTAAATTATCATTTTTCCCAACGCCAGCAATATGAAGTCTTAGAATCTCCGCGCGATTTTTCCAAATTTGATTCATCTTTCCGGAAGCTTCGATGATTTCGAGTTCACTTAAACTTTCTTGCCATTCGCCGCTCAAGTAGTTTGCATCAGAAAGATACTTTCGAGCAAGTTTGAAATCACCCATTATCGCAAGAGCGGCAATGAAACTTTCACGGGCTGCGTTGTATTGGTAATTATGAAGATAGACTAAACCCTGTTTGAAATAAGTACGCGCTTGTTCTTTACCAAGTCGAAACTCTGGTAGCTCTTCTGTGGGGGCTAATGGTTGTAAGACTAGTATAGATATGAATACGGAAAGTACTAAGAGTTTACGTACGATAATCCCTGCTTTATGACATAATTTTAACATGAAACCTTGAATGCCCCTATTGGGTTAAGATTGGCGAAAAAAGTTTCATTCGCCTTTATTTATTATCGAGTAAAGTCTTTAAATCGTTAGTTAAGTTTGCGAGCGTATTAGAATAACGTAGAGACTTTTCTGTTCCTTCCGATGCAACTTTTGCCAACTTGTAAACATTCAAAATATTATCTGTAACGCTGTTGGAAGATTTTACAACGTTGGATGAATTTTTGGCAATATCATTCAAAGAATTAGCCTGTTCTTCCAAAGAAAGATCAATTGAATTTTGGTTGTTCTTAATAGATAGCAACTGGCTAGAAATTTCATTCATAGACTCAACGGCTTTCTTTGAGTCTTGGTAGAAATTTTCGATTTTATAACGAATATCATCTGCGATTTTGTTAGTCTCTTTAGCTAGCTCTTTGATTTCATTGGCGACTACTGCGAAACCGCGCCCAGCCTCGCCTGCCCTAGCAGCTTCAATGCTAGCATTTAAAGCAAATAAATTGATTTGTTGAGCAAGACTCGCAACGACTTTATCAATCTTATCTAAGTCTTTACTACTTTCTAGGAGATTAGAGAAAACGTTATTCGTTGTGTCGGCTGATTTTAGAGCAGAGATAGATGACTTTGTAGAATTAGCAGAACTTGCAGAAATTTTCTTGATTCCCGACTTTAATTTTTCAAGAGAGCTTCCCATTGCGACTACATTATGACTTAATTGTTTCGAGGCGTTTGATGCCTGGTTGGTTTGCTTTTCTAGTTTGCTAGAATTTTTATTTAGATCTTCAGCCATTTCAGAGAATTCATGAATCGTATCCCCTAAGGTATAAACTACATTGGAAAGCTCCGAATCGCCTGCATTAGAAGGCGCTCCTTCTTTTAGAGGGGGTTTAATAGATTTAATGGTTGCAAAAGGATTATTCCCGATCGTTTTTCTATCATTCATAGTAAATTCCTATTTTTTATTTTCCTGAGCTATTACTTCAGCGGCAAATGATCTATAATCATGTGCACCAATGCTTTTTGAGTCATATTGAAATATCGTCTGAGTGAAGCTAGGAGATTCAGCTATTTTTATATCTTCTCGAATATATGTGTTATAAACTAATACTCCAAATTTTTCAATCAGGATATCGACTATTTCCATATTGTGTTTAATATTTTGATCAACGCGGCAAGGTAGAATACCTGTAATCATTAGATCTGGATTTAATTTTGCCTGAACAGATTCAAGAGTTTCTAAAAGAGAAAGAACCCCATACAAAGCAAGTGATTGAGCGACCACTGGAATAATGATTTCATTAGCAGCACCCATAGCATTCAAAGTTGTTAAATTCAAACCCGGTGAGCAATCGAAAATCACATAATCCCAACGCTTAGGATCAATGCTGGCAAATTTATTTTTAAGAATGGATGCTTTATTCGGATGCTCTTTCATTTCTTTGGAATACTTACTTTTAAGAGGAATGAAAGGAATCATTTCAAAGTTTCTGATTTTAGTCCTTTGCGCAAGCTCTAGAATCAGCTCTGGTCCTGCGTGAAGGTCAAAGAGATCTTTGTCCTGAATTGAATTATAAAGCCCTAGCCAAATGGAAGCAGAAGCCTGGGGATCTAAATCAATTAGCAGAACCCGTTTTCCTTTTTCCGCGAGAGCAGCAGACAAGTTTACAGCGGTCGTTGTCTTGCCGCTTCCACCTTTTTGATTGTTAATGACGATTTTTCTCATAGTTCATCTACCAAAATTTAAGAGATCCTATCTGACCTAAATTCTACCACCTTTTCAGAGTCCAAAATCAAAAGAAGTGTTTCATCGATACGGTATGCTTGCGATACAAAATATCTGTCCACTCCGTGAATTACTTTAGGAACTTCTATCCTAATATTTCTAGTAATTTCTTCAATATCTTTTAATTCATCGACCAGAAAACTTACGAGACCATATTTTGTTCTAACAATAACATGGGCGGAATCTTCGCTCATCTCAATTTCTGGTAAATCAAATACTTTACGAACACTTATGACAGTAATAATTTGTCCCCTGTATTGAATCAAGCCTTTCACAAAACGGCTGGCAAGAGGAACTCGTATTAATGGAACAGCTTTCACTAGGGCAAATACCTTCGATATCTCCAATCCAAAAAAATTACCATCAATGAGGAATGTGCAGAATTTTTTCATAAGCTAATCCATCACTTCCTCTGTAACGTTAGTAAGGTCTAAATTTTTCAAATGAACCCGCATAATTTCGCCTACATCTAGAATTAAAGCAGGAGACTCATCTTTTAAAATAGTAAGACCTGAAAAAAGATATACATTTTTTATTTCAAAGTTCAAAGGACGAACGACTACTTCATTCATATCCTCAACTAAATCAGCAACCAAACCATACTTAAATTGATTCACTTCTAAAATCAAAATAGAGATTTTTTTCCCAGCATCTTTTTGTCTATCGGCAACTTCCTTGTTATCCTCATATTTTAGGATTTGAGAAAGGAAGATAATGGGTATTAGATCGCCGCGATGTTTATAAGTAGGAAATCCATTGATAACTTCCAAAGTATTTATGAAGGTATCACTTTCTAATTGCATGATTTCATAAAGATTCGCGCGGGTAATAATGTATCTCTCCACGCCGACAGAGACAATTACGGAAGGAACGATTTCATCAATGAGAGGCAGCGTAATATGAAACTCTACACCCTTGCCTGGAATATTTTTATAGATATAAAATTTTCCAGCAATTTGTTCGATATTCGCACGAACAACATCTAAGCCGGCAGAAGACTTGGATCCCGAAAACCCATGCTGAAAAATGAAGTCAATCGCTTCCTGGTCTGTTAGCCGCTCTGCTTCTTCTGTGAGAAGTAAATTCTTTTCGATGAGTTTGCGCTTAACACGGGCTGGCTCAATTCCCGCTCCATCGTCTTTGATTTTAATATAAAATAATTCGCCATGATGAAATGCTTTCAGATGAATTTCACCCATTGCTGACTTTCCTACTTCTGTTCGAATCTCAGGCATTTCAATCCCATGCTCAACGGAGTTTTTGATAATATGAATAAGGCAATTGCGCAAAATATCGAGCATCCGCGTATCAAGTTCTTTTTCTCCGCCTTCAATAACAAAAGAGACTTGTTTGTCCTGCATTTGCCCAATGTCAGAAACTACTTTATCAAAATTATGAAGAAGAGTTCCTAACGTTTTCGTTTTTGCACCGTGGACTTTTGTATATAAATCTTTTACTAATAATTCTAATTTGCGAGAGTGAGTATCTAGGGGGGAATACTTATCTAAAGAAGCAATTTCTTTAATCTGAATCTGGGTTTGCAAAAGAGGAATGATAGTATTCATCAAGCTATCCATCGTTTCATTTTCAGTGAAAATTGGAGTCATGGCTATCGGAATATCTGTCGAAGAAATACGCTTTCCTTCGTATTCATCATCGCTTGAGGCAACAATAAAGTCTTCACCGGATTCTTGCTTATTGATTAGTTCTTCTATATCGCTAACCATGCTAGAATTAATCAATTGTGGTTCTTTTCCGGTATCATCAATGGCAAAAATAATATCTCGAATACTAAAATTTAGTTTTAGGATGATTGTTATAACTTCATTAGTGAGGTCGTATTCAGAACTGCGAAGATGATCCACCAACCGCTCACCTATATGAGTCATAGAGCCAAGTTTATTAAACCCGAATAGCTTAGCGGAATCGAGAAAAGTTTTAAAATTTGCGTGGATTGTATCTAGGTATTCTCTTTGGTCAGGGTTTTTCCCTAATTGAATTAATTGCTTATCCAAAGAATTGAGAGTTTCATAGCTCTCATCTAGAAATAGTTTTAACTGATCTTTTTCCAAACTTTTGTAAAAGTCTCCCTTTATCTATTTCGGCATACCAATATCGAATATTCTCATAATTACAATTCATTATTTTGAGAAAATAGATTTTTTTAAATTTCCTAGAAAAGCTTGATAGACAAGACAATAGGTTGTTGCCAACTGTTCGGTGGATTTTCACTTAAGCTTAGCAAGAAAAGCATAGTTATGTCACAACAGAAACTATTTCACTCCAAACTCCAGGGTAAACTTAGTGCCATTTTTTACTTGCAAATGAACTTTCCCTCTTATTTGCTTGGCTAACATAGTAATTAATTGCAAACCAAACCCTGTAAAAGATTCTTCAGATTCTTTCATTCCAATCCCATCGTCTTGAATGGAAAAAAAACCTTGGTTTTCTTTTTTACTAGCGGATACTGTTAATACTCCACTACTTCTACCCACAAATGCATACTTCATGGCATTCGTCAGTAATTCGTTTATCATTATTCCAATAGGAAATAAAGTTGCTGTAGGCAATACAAAATCCTCAATATTTTTCTCAATCTTCACTATTTGGTAGTTATGAAAATTATTCACAATCTCATCAACCAAAGGTGACAAATATTCGAGAACAGATAGCTCATTAAATTCAGAGGAGCGATATAATTTATCATACAATACTACCATACTTTGGATGCGGCTAATGGCATCATTTAACGCAGAGATAGCCGCAGGATCTCGCAGGCTTTCTGTTTGTAAAAAAAGCAGGCTCGTAATGGTTAGCATATTATTTTTTATACGGTGATGAACCTCCCTAAGTAATAATTCTTTCTCATTAAGTAGAGTTCTAATTTTTTCTTCCGCAAGTTTGCGATTGGTAATATCGATGACAAAACCACTCCATATTACAGGCTCATCAGGATTATCCACAGGATTAGGACGAGAAGTCATTTCAACCCATTTTTCTTTCCCTGAAGGAGTAATAATTCTCACCTCCGAATTAAAATGTTCTCCAAATCGAGCAGCGTATTCATTCTCTTTGGAAAACCTTTCTAAATCATCAGGATGAGTCATCGCCCAAATTACACTCATATCTTTCATGATCTCCTCTGCTTCTATTTCAAAAATTTCGACACATTTGGAACTAATGAAAATCATTTGGCTCCGTTCATCATGATGGAGCACATAATCATACAAAGCCCCTGGAACTGTTTTTGTTAACCGATCATACCTTTCTATGTTCTCACGGATTTTCTTTTCTGATTCTTTTCTTTCTGTTATATCTTCCGAAATTCCAAGTAGGTATTCTGGCTTCCCGTTCTCATCAAACAATGGTAATTTTTTTGTATGTAAAATGCGAGTGCCTTTTGGAGTATCAATCATTTCCTCAGAAATATCTACTATTTCCGTCTGCAAGATTACATCCCTATCTTTCTGTGTAAAAAAATCTGCTTGTTCCTTGGGAAAAAAATCATAGTCATTCTTTCCGAGTAAATCTTTTCTGTCATAGCCTAAAAGATTTTCTCCTGCACGATTAAACAAAACAAAACGTAAATCATTTGCATGTTTCATGAAAATCATATTAGGAATATTTTCTATAATTGAGTTTAGAAAATTAGAAGCATCCTTGGCTTTTTTCTCATTTTCTTTTCTCTCCGTGATATTTTGATAAAACAAAGCATCACGCTCTTGTAACTTTTGATTAGCTTCAAATAATTCAAATGCCATCGAAAGAGAAGATTCTAAAGTAAGGTCATCCGAATTTTTAATTATAAATCCATAACGACTAATACTCTTTATCTGCTCAAGACCTTCTTTCTCAAAATGAGAAGTATGAAAAACTATCGGCAGGGTTTTAATTGAAAGAATCTCTCTTGCTGCATCAATCCCGTTTAACCCCGCGCCTAAATCAATTTCCATCAGAACCAAATGGATATTATCCGTTTTACGAATAAACTCAATTGCTTCTCCTCCTAGGGCAAACGCATTAAAATAAGTCTTGTACATTCCCTACAATATAAAATATTGTAGAGTATGAAAGAACTAATAAATATAGTTGAGCATTTTAAAGGACTAGCGGATCCGAGAATAGAGCGTGGGAAGAAGCATTTAC
>JANYCR010000292.1 GCA_025360185.1 Leptospiraceae bacterium
GTTAATTTTTCCAGCGCCTTATCGTGGGTAACAGCTTGTTTGCCGGAAATTTTCGAAATCACATCGAGGGTATGATCATCATCGGTTGCTCCAAGCCCTCCGGTCATGATGATAAGATTTTCTCCCGGTCTCGCCATAATCATTTTGATTTCCTCTTCTATTAATAGAGGCTTATCCGGTAAAGCTAGAAACTTAGTTATAGAAAAACCAAGTCCAGTAAGTTCATTCGCAATCCAGGTAGAATTGGTATCTACACTCTTACCGGATGTAATTTCTGTCCCAGTAGAAATAATATGAATACTAAGCATTATGCGCTCCTTTCCATTTTTTCAGGTGAACTAATTCCTAAAATACTTAATCCTTCTTTAATTGATATCGATGCTGATTTGCAAATATAGGCAAGACCTAGACGAGTTTTCTCATCACAGTCCTTTAATTTATTATCTTTTGCTCCGTAAAATCTTGTAAAGGATTTACTTAGACTTTGTAGATAATTTGCAACCCTATGCGGCTCTCCATTTTTTCCAGCATCCAATATTTCTTCTGGAAAGCGAGCGACCCAGAATAACAATCCTCTTCTCTCTTCAGTCATCGGAAGAGACTTTAAATTTTCAAAGCTTTCTTCCTTTCCGGTTTCGCGAAATATCGAATGAATTCTAGCATGTGCATACTGAATATAAAACACAGGGTTCTTATCTGATTCTTCTTTAGCTAAATCTAGATCAAAGTCTAGGGGAGATTCAAGTGAGCGCATAATAAAGAAATACCGCCCGACATCTTTGGCACTTTCCCCTAAAAATTCAAGTAAATCTTTCATCGTTTGAAATTGTCCCAGGCGTTTACTCATCTTTTGCTTCTCACCTTTGGAAATTAAATTTACTTGCTGCGAAATCAATACCTTGAATTTGGATTCTGAAAAACCGAGTGAAATCATAGCCCCACGAAGCCTTGCAATATATCCATGGTGATCCGGTCCCCAGATATTTGTAATTTGATGAAAGCCTCGGTCTATTTTTGTTTTATGATAAGCAATGTCTGCCAGTAGGTAAGTCGGTCGACCATCGTCTCTTACTACAACTCTGTCTTTATCGTCTCCATACTTAGTTGAGATAAATACCTGTTTGCCGTCCTCTTCTTTTATATCGCCAGACTTCTTTAGGTTCTCCATTACGGTTAATACGCTATTACTCTCATGCAGTGATTTCTCGCTATAGAATTGATTGAAATTTACACCGAAGGAAATAAGGTCTTCTTTTTGGACTTCCAGGTTTTTCTCAACTGCCCAGAGAGAAAATTTCTCGGATAATATCTGGTAGCCTTTAGAGTTTAGCAATTCATCTATAATGGGCTTTTTATTTGGATCAGAATAAATCTGGATTGCAATATCTTTAATATATTCTCCACGATAACCCTCTGCGGGTAGAATATTTTTTTCTAAAAGAGACTCTGTCGAAGATGTATCGCCTTCTTCTTGAAAACTGAGACTAACACCGGTTAAATGCTCACGTAAACGAGCAAGGCAGGATACTCCCAAAAGAAAAACCTGGTTGCCATAATCGTTCACATAAAACTCACGATGCACTGTATGACCAAGCGTAGCCAGAAGATTACAGATAGTATCCCCTGTCGCCGCAGCTCTTGCCGAAACAATATTGAGTGGACCGGTAGGATTTGCACTTACAAACTCAAAGATGATTTTTTCTTTTTCGTCTACCTGCGCAAATAGGTTATTATCCGATGAGATAAAAGAATTAATATAATTTAGTAAATGAGAATCCTCTACTCTAAAGTTAATAAACCCCGGTGGAGTAAAATCTACTTTGGAAAATAATTTTACATCTTTAAACAATGGCAAAAATTTATCTGCAATTTCTTTCGGATCGCCTAACAAGTCTTTATTCTCTAATAGAAATGGAGTGGAGTAATCACCAAATTTTTCGCTGCGAGAATATTCGACTCGAACTTTTACTTTTTGCCTTACCTCGGAGGAGGTAAATTCTGTGACTGCTTTTTCGAGTTCTTGTAAGACTAGGTTTTTTAGAGTTTCATTTTCTTTCATTTATATGCTTCTTAGACCAATTCATTTCTATATTTTTAAAGGTTTCCCTTTTGACATCCATAATTATACCCCAATTGGATCGGTCGCCATTGTAACGAACCACTTCTGGTTTTAAAATTTCGTATTCGTTTCTGTCTGCGAGTCGTAAGATAAATCCAAATATGACTGAAAGTAGCGCGAAAAGAATTAATGTTTTAATAGTGAATTTCATAGCTAGTCCCCATTGACTTATATAATAAATCAAATGCTTTTAAGGTAACATTCAAATAAGCTCTCAAATAATCATTTAAAATTTGATCTAACTCCACAATAACTGGAATCGGAATTTCTTCCTGCGAAAGAACTGCATAGCGAGTCTTAAAAATTTTATCCATGAGTCTAATCGAAAGTATCTTGTTTTTTGATGGAGGGTGACAATCTCCGCAAGTCATTTCTAAATTCATATAATGTAGCAATGCAGAATTTTTTACAAGGATAGGCTCTTCACAAACCGAGCAGCTAAAGTCTTTTGATACAAGTCCGAGTAGGGATAGAAGTCTGAGTTTAAAAAAAGGCAAAATCAAAGGTTGAAACTTACCGGTATTTAACGCAATCATGGCAGCGTGAAATAGCTCAAAGCATTTAGCGTGGGAATCTCCATTGGGTAGAATAGTATCTACCAATTCACAAAAATAAACAATGAGCAGATAACCCTCATAAGTTGCTTTCGGATTTTCAAACCTGTCGATTACACTGACTTCTTTTATGTTGTGAATTTCTATGTTTTTATGTAGATAAAAATCAATGCTGATATAAGAACCAGGCTCACTTGCGATAATAGGGCGGTTCTTGCTTTTTTTAATTCCTTTGAGTCGATACTTCGCCTTGCTCCCAGATTCTCCCAGAAGAGTAATCAAAGCATCTGCTTCGCCTACTAACTTACTCGATACAACGATTCCTTTTTCCTTGATGAGCGACATTGGTTACTTACTATTAGCCTTATTCTACAAATTCCTTTTCGTAAGGTTTGTGCGCTCGGCTTCGACTAAAAAAAGATTCTTCTTGTTTAACCATTTCATATTCTTCCCAGAGCTTCTGAGTAAAGTAAGACGGCTTTAAACGAATATAATTTGATGAATTACTAGCATTATCCCCAACATAATCAAATAGATGATTCCAGGACATTACTTTAAATACAAGCGGCTCTTTGTGTTGCTCTTTTCTTTCCATATGTTTATGCTTAACACCGAACTTACTCGGATCATAGTTCTCAGCAGTCTCATACTCTACTTGTAAAATTCTTCCATAAGAATCAATCATAAAGGAAACAAGCTCGATATCTCCCTTGCCAAACATTGTCTTTTGTAATTTTAATCCACCCGTATAAATATTCCTGCTAAAAAAAGGTCCCATTCCAGAGCTTGTATTCTCTTCCTTTTCCCAGAAGTAGTGATAGGTTATATGCGTATTACCCTCAGAATCTCGACTCGCCCGATAATATATTGCAAACGGGTCTCCATACTCCGATCCTATTTCTAAAAGAGGCAAATAGCGATTAGCCAATTCATCGTCTTTGATTGGAGTAAATCCCAAAACTGTATCTGCATTCTTATCTACAACTTGCACAGAAGAGCAATAACTAAAAACAAAAATAAATAAAATAGAAATAAAATACTTCATCAATAAATCCTTAATCGTAATGGTTTTAAAACTAAGTTTACAAGTCAAATACAACACTATTTTTCTTGCTCTGCCATATAATCCTCAACAGCTTCGCGAGTAGTCATCCAATTTCGATTTAATTTTACAGCAGGAAGTTTCCCTCTTCTCGCAAGCAGAGAAAGATACTCCATTGAGTAATCACAATATTTTGTTGCTTCATTTAAAGAAATATATCCCTGTTTCGAATTCGGCTTAACAGGAGTAACCGCTTGTAAATAAATGAGGAGAGATCTTTCTATTGCTCGTCCGATAAAATCCATAAATGAGTCAAATTTTTCGACATCTGCTTCTCGCAAAACGCGGTAGTATTTTTTTCTATCTAAATACAAAATCACTGCCGGCGGATAACCGTGCTGTATTAAAACTAAGTTCATGAGAAGTCTTGCTGTTCGTCCATTTCCATCTATAAAGGGATGGATATGCACAAACTTAAAATGAATCCAGGCTGCAAGCTCCGGTACAGACATCCGGGGATAATTCTCATAATACCAACTGACCATTTCTTCAATGAGAGAATTTATCTTAAGCGGATTGGGAGGAATATGCCTCGAACCCAAAATTCTCACTTGTGTTCTTCTAAAAACACCTGCATTTTCATCATCAATTTTCATTAAAATCAATTCATGTAAATTCAAAATAAGTGCTTTGCTTAATTTCGTTTTTTTCTGGATTGCTTTGTAAATAAAATCAATGCCTGCCCTATGATTAATTACTTCGAAATGCTCATTTAAGCTTTTATTTCCAATAGTAATTCCATTTCGTAAAACAAGCTCAGTTTCTTGTAGAGTAAGAGTATTTCCTTCAATGGCATTTGAATTATACGTCCATTCGACTAGAAACTGCTCCCGTAATTTATCTACGATTGCTTTATTTAAAGGTCGATATTTATCTAATTCTTTCTTTTTACCAATTAGACTTTTGAGTAATTTAAGTTTCATGATATTGTATCGGATAAGTCAAAAATAGACCTATCCGATACATCGTCAAGTAGTTAATCGTATCGTATCGGATAGATTTAAAATAAGCTTATCCGATACGATACCGGGATAGGTTTGACAGGCTCACTACAAGCGTCGGCAATGAGTCAAAGCATAACCTTACCCGCGCAACATGAAACTGATTCGCGCCCACGAATGCTATGGATATCCATAAAAGAAAGATAAAATAGGATAAGTACTCAAATTTATTTTTGTTGATTAATTTTATTAGAATACCCAAGGTTGGTATTAGGATTCAAATCAGTTAAAATCAAATTTAGTAAAGGAATAAACAATATGAGTAACCCGGCACTTAGAGAAAATATATTCATGAATCGTTCCGCAATCGGAACCCAGAGAATGACAATCGAGGGAACTACAAATAAGGCATTTGTCTTATTAGTTCTTGCCTTACTTACAGCCAGTTACACCTGGCAAATGGTTAGAACGGCAGGCATGCAGTCGGCTTATGGGCTTATGATTGGTGGCGCTATTTCTGGTTTTGTAATCGCATTTGTTCTCGCCTTTAAAACAGAATGGTCAACCTTCCTGGCACCAGTCTATGCTCTAGCTGAAGGATTATTTTTAGGTGGAATTTCTTCCTATTTTGAAATGATGTTTCCAGGCATTGCATTGCAAGCTGTTTCCCTAACGATAGCCGCTATGGCAACTATGCTTTTTTTATACAGAACAAAAGTAATAACTGTTACTGAAAAGTTTCGCAGCATAATGTTCGTAGCCGTTGCTTCCATTGGTGTCGTTTATCTAGTTACTATTGTCTTAAATCTTTTTGGAACACAAGTTCCATATATTCACGGAAGCGGTCCAATTGGAATCGGATTTTCTCTCGTTGTAGTAGGAATTGCTGCTTTCAGTCTAATTTTAGATTTTGATTTCATTGAAAATGGTGCGGCTAACGGTGCTCCCAAGTATATGGAATGGTATGGAGCTTTTGCGTTAATGGTCACACTCGTTTGGCTTTACTTAGAGATACTAAGACTATTATCTAAAATAAGATCCAGCGATTAATTCTTATTTAACTCAACTGCTCAATGCTGTCGGTTTTCTCTTGACGCGACAGCATTACCAATCGCCTAATTTTAGTTATCCTCTACAAATCCTCATCAGACCAACCAACGTCGGTTAAGAAGTCATCATACCCGCCATCGTAGATGCTAATTGTATTTTTATCAAATATGATAAGCTTAGTAGCAACAGCCCGTAAATGCATTTCGTTGTGGGAAACCATAATTACACTGCCATCAAACTGATCAATAGCTTCAATCAAAGAATCACAGGACTGCATATCTAAGTGATTCGTTGGCTCATCTAGAAATAATAAATTAGAGGGGGTAACAAGAATTTTTCCCAAAAGCACACGACTCTTCTCGCCACCCGATAGAACTTTGATTTTTTTAAGAGCAGTATCTCCCGAGAACATAAGCCCACCTGCGATATTACGGGCAATGCTTTCCGTGCAGGACTTGTCTGCACTTTTAATTTCTTCGACCACCGTATTGCTATCATCCATATCGAGCTTATTAGTTTGTCCGAAGTAG
>JANYCR010000297.1 GCA_025360185.1 Leptospiraceae bacterium
CCAATAAAATATTTAGAGGTTTTTGAAATACCTTATCGAATTGTGTGTCATAGTCTATCCAAGTTTTCAAGTTCATCTCTTTAGGAGGTTTGTCCAATAGCCCGATTACATGAGATCGAAAAACGTTTGGGTGTTTTAAATGTATATATCTTGTTCGATCTCCCGATTTGATACTTTGATATTTCTTGTCAAGGTTTTTCTCTTTTAAGAATCTATTATAAGTAAAAGCCGCCGCTACACCAATCGGAGCCCCTTTGAGAAGTGTGCGACTGTCTGTATATTCTTCAATAGTATTCTCAAACTTAATTTCTGGCAATAGCGACAGGGAGGCGATATATTTTTCCAAAAGATTGACATTTTGAGGGTATCCAATTTTATCCAGAGGCATATTTTCAAATTGATGTCTAAAATCATCAATCAATATATGTAAATCCTTTTCGGATTTTTTAAGAATACAGTCGACGGCCTGACTAAGCCATACTTTACAAAACTTAGAAGTTGTGCTCTTAATCATTGCCAGCCCCACGGCTTTCCGTTCAGGGGTCGTATACCTTGTGCCTTCCTTATCCCAAATTTCCATCAAATAACATTTTTTAGACACAAAAATTGTATCTTCGGCTATAACATCTCGGACCATGTTAATTTGTTTAGTCAATGTATTATATTGTTGCCGATGCTCTTTAATTGCTTCATGTGCGTATTCTGCAATCATAGGACAAAAAATTGTATTAACTTGTTCAACAATTTCAGCCGATGATAAAGTAAGAGGAAGAGTGTCGACAAAAGACTTGGCTGAAATATAAAGTGAATCTGTATCTCCGTAAATAATCGGGTCAGACGTACAATTAAACTTTTCTTGCATTTTCTCAGTAATTGTCTTTTTAGTCCGAAGTAAAACAGCTCTTCCTGACAAAGTTACGCTTGTCGCCAATTCCAAGTCAAAAAATCTAAAATACTTGCTGCCCAATGCTCCATAGGCCGCATTAAGCTGGACTTTCTTGGCAAGTTGAAGAATCTCATATTGGTCGGCTTTAAGCCTATATTCTTTCTTTTTGGCCGGGTCTTTTTCAAGTTCGGCTTTTTTAGAAAATTCTTTTTTTAGATTTTTATATTTAAGTCTGTCTTGGAACATCGTCGATAGAATTTCAGGAAGAAATCCCTGTTTAGAACGATCAAAGCAAAATCCAGCAGAAGAGCCAGTCAGGGACGAATCTTGGAGAGGCGATAAATCTGTATCGAAACTAACAATTGAGTAGCCGTCTTCCATTTCAGTATATTCAGGATACAAATCTACTACTTGGTTAAAAGAACCTAAAATTGTATCGGGTGAAATATTATGCTCGATAATCAAAGACGGGTATAGAGATTCAAAGTCAAAACTTATAACCCATTTATGTTTTCCCACTTGAGGCCGAAGAACATATGCTCCAGCAAATTGGGTGTCTTTATGCTCTTCTTTAATACTTGGGACGGCAATTTTTCTCTTCTTAAGCATGTTCAGAGAAATCGCATCCCACATTCGGACTTGCTGTTGGACATCAGAAAAATTACATCGAGCATCAAAAGCCGTAGCAATAATCATATCTGCTAGTCTGAGCTTCTTATCGAGCTTTTCGACTAGGGCAACGTCTTGTACGTTGTAATCTACGAATCTGTCAAAATCATTTTCATAAAACTCATTGATTGTCCCGTCATACTCTAATTTTGTTTCTCCGAGTTCAGCTTCAGCAACAAATTTCAAAGCATCACTTTCAGACTTCGGCATATAGCGCCGATACAGATCAATATAGTCAAGAGATGTTATCCCGACAATTTCATAAGTATCAATCTGTTTTCCTTTGAAATTGACTTTAATCTCTCGAAGTAGCCCCCAAGGAGATAGGCCATTGGCCCCTCGTTCTCCAAACACATTTTTAAAACGATTGATAATAAAAGGAATATCGTATTGATCTGTGTTCCACCCAAAGATGATATCCAAGTCAAGTCTCTGCCAAAATTCTAAAAAAGTAGAAAGCATTTCTTTCTCAGTTTTAAAATGTTTAAACTTTACGTTCGGGGCCGGAGGCTTTGAAAGCGGCTTAAGAGCAAAAACGTAATAGATACCTCTGAATGAAATGGTAATCGTAATAATTGCCTTGTCGGCCATTTGCGCCGATGGGAATCCAGTCGAGCTGTCTGTTTCGATATCTATCGTCCCCTTACGAATCAGATTATTATCAAACTCAATGCCCTCTTCAAAAGTATCTGATATAAATGCAAAATGATATCGATTGTTCCCAAAAATATGTTTCGATTCTTCAGGAGACGCCCGACGAAAAGCTTGAGCGTCATCTATAGAATCAAATTTAATTCTTCTTAAAGGTATATCGTCAATTGTCTTATAATGGGCATCAGTGGCCCCACTTTCAGCGACCGTAAAAAGAGATGGCTGATAATTGGTGATTAGCTGGGTTATTCTTTGGCCATTAGCATACCCTCTGTAATGGATGCCGCGTCTATTAGAATAAACATGGGTGTAAAAATCTGACATTTGGTACTCCAGTTATGAGACTAGACT
>JANYCR010000306.1 GCA_025360185.1 Leptospiraceae bacterium
GAAATGGGAATGTATTTTAAACAAGGCTGGGGTTATTATTGGTATGAGCTTCCGATTGAAACCCAAAGTCTCATGATCGAAGTCTTCGATGAAGTCGCAAAAGACGAAGACGCTGTCAATGATTTAAAGACTTGGCTCTTAAAACAAAAACAAACGCAAGACTGGAGAACGACTAAAGCTACAAGTGAAGCTATCTACGCTCTTCTATTGAAAGGCGAAGACTGGTTATCCGCAGAACCGTCTGTCGAAATTAAACTGGGAAGTAAAATCATTGATCCTCAAGCGGATAAGGACATTAATACGGAGGCAGGCACTGGTTATTTCAAAAAAGCATTCAGTGGAAGTGAAGTCACAAACGATATGGGAAATGTTTTAATCACCCCGAAAAATAATCTACTCAAAGCGAAGAATGGAGGCGTAAGTTGGGGAGCGGTTTATTGGCAGTATTTTGAACAACTAGATAAAATTACACCTGCGGAAACTCCGCTTAAACTCCAGAAAAAACTTTTCCTCCAAGAAAACACAAAGACCGGTCCTGTGATTACACCTATCGACAATAAAACGAAATTAAAACCGGGCGACTTAATCAAAGTAAGAATTGAACTTCGTGTTGACCGCGATATGGAATTTGTTCATATGAAAGATATGCGTGCCGCAAGCTTTGAGCCGACTAACGTTATCTCTCGCTACAAATGGCAAGACGGTCTTGGTTACTACGAAAGCACAAGAGACGCAGCGACGAATTTCTTTTTTGATTCACTCCCGAAAGGAACGTATGTGTTTGAGTATCCGCTCCGTGTTACGCATAAGGGGAATTATTCGAATGGTATCACCACGATTCAATCTATGTATGCGCCGGAGTTTACGAGTCACTCGGAAGGAGTGAGAGTGAAGATCGGGGACTGAAAAAGATTACCACCTATGAACACCGATAAAAAAACGATAAAAGATACGATGGTTTTTTGGTTTCTGGATTTGAATAAAATGGAATTAAAAGACGCATACTATGAAACAGGAAAGAATTAACTATAATCCTATCGTTCAGTTATCGGTGACCTCGGTGTTTATCGGTGGCAATCAGTTTATTATTATTTATGGGTAGCCTTATGTCGAAAGAGGGGTTAAGGGAGATTTACCACTGTCACCCCCGAAACTTTTAATCGGGGGTTTATTTGGCAAACATGCTTATGAAAAAAATATTTTTTCTATTCATGATATTTATAAATTTTAATTGTATTTCCCTTCTTTATGGATTATTACACACTGGCGCTAAAGGATCAATGTGTGAAACTCTTAATCGTTATGATATAAAAGGCTGGCTTGGTCCACCTGGTTGCGAATATTCAACTAAACTCACTGACTTTTTCTATTTCACCATACGAAGTGAGGCGAGCAAAAATAAAAAGAATAATCAATCTGGACTATCAACAAAACTTACCTGCATGGAAAATGTTAATAAAAAAGCTACTAGGGAGGAAATTGGAATTCGTATTTATGACGGGATTCATAAAGATGTGAAATGTGATAAGAAGATTTTTTTTGAAAATATAAATAATTTTTATAAGCAAGAACTCCAAAATCCCAAAGCTTCAGAATGTTGGCCGGAAGGTTCCCATGATTCCAATAAAGTTTTTTTTGAATGGATCACGTGTGGCTGTATCTTTTTTATTAAAATTGAGGGTGGAGAAAAGGAGATAATTTCGAATTTGTGTAAAAATTGAATAGGTATATTTTCAAAACCTTCCAGTTCTTTAAAAAACTGGACGTTAAAACTTTTCCCGCTTAAGTAAGACTCACGCAGTTTACAGTCAATTAGCCATTATGTTTCGACATATTGTCGCGAGAGCGATACTAGCTAATGGATGTTAGGCGGAAGTCGCGAAAGAGAGGGAAGGGGCGACTTATTTTTGTTTTACAAGTAGAATAGATTCAGAGGTTTGGCATGGTCTCGGTCTGCGAAAAAATAGCATCTCAATTCTAATTGTTCTTTACAAAAATTTTAATTCTGTCATTTTATGAATTAGGAATGAAATTTTATGGAATTATTTAAGAAAAATAAATCTTCAGAAGAGTATTACAAATATAAAGAAGCAAGAGAAAAATTTACTGAAGAAAATGTAGAAATGAAAATAACATTGAATCAAAAAGTAAGTGATTCCAAAAATATTCAATATGATAAAGTCCATATCACCATCTATGACCAAGTAGGACTTGGAGAAGATTGGAGAGTTGAACAGTCATTAGTCTCAGATGAAGTTCAGTCTTCTAGTTTACTTTCGAAAATTATTTCTGTATTTAAGAAAAAATCATGAACGAAATAAAAGAACAGGGATATATAGTTGCGGGATTCAAGACGATTGATCCAATCCCTTATGCTGAATTCAAAGCAGACCCAGAAGAGACTCTTATACCAACTCAATTTATTTCTAGAAATTTAAAAGGAATCGACATACTGAAAGATAGTTTTTCTGTTCGAATGTCTGACATAGAGAATGTAGACTTTGATAAAAAATACTATTCTCGTTTTTGCAGGTTAAATAAAATTACGAATCGGTATTATCATTATTTATTAGCTCATACGAATGACGGCGTAAATAAAATTCTGGAATCTTCTAGAGAAGAATTTGATAGAGTAATCATCTTTCGTTCCAAGAATATAATTGAACACTATAATGAATTGATAAAAATATTCATGCTCAATTCCCTTCTTCAAAAGCGAATTGTAAAATCTGGCAAGCTCTCCAATTTATTTTCTCGTTTTGGTTATATCAATAAAAAGAAGTTAGTTCAACTTTTACGCGGCAAGGGAGAAGCTGTTAGTGCTTACACCTTTCAATCTATTGAACCAATCTTGGATAAAGATTTTCAGAAGAATATTGATGTTATCCGCTACCAGCATTTGGATGGCGTGGCGTTTTAGTGGGATGCAAATAGCGCTAGCGAGCCGCTTCGGCAAATGAAACGTTGTCCGAAATGTCATTTATACAATGAAGATGAATCAGTAAAATGCAGTCAGTGTAACTATGAATTTAAAGGCAAGCCCAAGATCAAAATAATTCCAATTGTAAATAAGCAAGAAGAATCAAATGACGACGAATGGCCTTCTGATGAATGGAAAGATTGGAATACTATGTAATATAGTTTTGTAATCAAATTATTTTCTTGAATTTTATATCGAATTGTCCAATCGTGGAGGTATGGAAAAGACATCCAATAAAAAATTTAAAACTGTTGAAGAATATATTTCTACGTTACCCACAACGACAAAGGATTTACTTCTCATAGTTCGGGAATTAATCAAAAAAGCTACCCCGAAAGCAGAAGAAGTAATTAGTTATAATATCCCAGCCTTCAAATTAAATGGCAGGAACTTGATTTACCTCGCAGCATGGAAGGAGCATATCTCTATTTACCCCATTCCGAAAGGTGACGATGTATTTCAAAAAAATATCTTGTCCTACCAGGGCGGAAAGGGGACGATTAAATTTCCGATTGCTAAACCGTTGCCCGTAACTCTAATTAAAAAAATTATCAAGTTTAGTGTAAAAGAAAATTTAGAAAATGTAAACAGCAAAAAGAAAACTTTAGGACAAAAGAAAAAACCGAATGCTAAAAAATCTGATTCAAAGAAACAAACAGTTTGAATTGTTAAAGCTTGACAGCATTTTCTTTTACTACTACTATTATCTTAGATTATACAATTTAAAAGGTATCCTATGTTAGGTTTTATTACAGGTTTATTTTACGCAAATGCTCTCGAATGGGTAGCTCATAAATATTTACTCCATGAAGAAGGAAAAAAGAAAGATAGCTTTTGGAGATTTCATTGGGGCGATCATCATAAAATTGCACGTCAAAATGATTTTCGAGATGTATCCTATGAGCGCAGTCTTCTGGAATGGAATCCACAGAGCAAAGAATTTACTGCTCTTGCAGTAGGGGGTATACTCCATTTACCTC